>JAKPSO010000482.1 GCA_029571495.1 Pseudomonadota bacterium | reverse complement strand
GGCATTGACTACTTTCCCGGCGTGACCGATCCGAAACCGTTGTACCGAACGCGTGACGGCGGCGCGACGTGGCAGCCTGTGACCAACGTAGACGGTCCGACGGTGAAGGGCATTTGCGCGATTGATATTTTGCGCCGCACGTTCATCGACTCCGGCGTGTTGCGGGAACGCGTGATCGTGCACGCAGCGGGCCGCGTGGGTGGACCGACGTTTCTCATGCGCTCGCTCGACGGCGGCGAGACGTGGCGCTCGATGGATTTGTCGGCGCACACCGCGATGATCATGGACGTGAAGTTTTTCGACGAAATGAACGGCGTGATCGCGGGCGCGAGCGACAGCGACACCGAGAAATCGCACGCGCGCTTAATCGTCACGCACGACGGTGGCGTGACGTGGAAAACGGCGTATGAATCAACGCGCCCGTACGAGATCACGTGGAAGCTCAGCTTCCCGACGCGCGAGGTCGGTTACGCCACGATTCAGAAGTACAACCCCGATCCGAAGGTCACGCAGCACTATGTCGCGAAGACCACCGACGGCGGTCGCACATGGCGCGAAATCGCGATGGCGAACGACGTTGCCGACCGCGAATTCGGCGTCGGCTTCGTCACGGCTGACGCGGGTTGGGTTGGAACCGCCAAGGGTGGATATCACACGAATGATGGCGGCAAGACGTGGAACTTCGTTGAGATGGGTCGCGCCGTAAACAAGATTCGCATCGTGCCGACCGAGGCGAAGAGCAGCAATCGCTTCGTCGCGTACGCGATCGGTACTGAAGTGCGCAAACTCGACGCGCGCTAACCCCGTTTACGGTCGCAGTGTCACACCGAGATAGGTCTGCATTTGCGTAGCGTTCCGCGTTCCAGAAAGCGCAACGCCGCTTGTCAGCGCGGCACCCGAAAGCCCGAGCAAGTGACGCAGTATCAAGACACCGTCGGTCGTGCTGCGCGTTGACGTGTCACCGTCGATGTCCAAATCAGTGCCGACAGCGGCCAAGTAGGTTTCGATGGCGTTCGCGTTGTTGCGTTCAGCACCGCTCGCGGCGATGGCGTTGCTGATGAGCGCGGTGCCGCGAAAGCCCAGCAGATAGCGCAGCACCAACACGCCGTCGGTCGCCGCGTCAAAGCGATCATCGTTGTCCACGTCAAGACTTGGCACAAACGCGCCACTCGCGAATGTCGCCGTCAGTGTCGCGTTACTCGCGGGCACGATGTAGTCGTGGCTGCGCGCCCCGGCATCAGACCACGCGCTGTATCGATAGCCGTTGCTACCCGCGTTTTGGTCGCGCGCGGTGATTGAGAGCTTGGCACCTTCCGCAGTTGTGATCGTGAACGGTGTTGCGCGCGTGACGCCGTTCACCGTGAGCCGCAAACCGGCGGGCGACGTCTGCAGCGTAATGTCTCGGGTTTGCGACGCGCGAATGCGCCGCACTTGACCACCGCTGGCGTAGCTCGTGTAGTAGAGCGCTTGAGTGTTGAGGTACGGTCCGAACGTGAGCGACGTGGCGCTGCTTGCGCCGAGCCCTGTCGCGAACGCTGCGACGGTGCTCGGTTGCGTCGCGGGCCCGCCGTCGGTCGAAATGCGGAAGACCGCGCCGCAGATATAGTCGGCGACCAGATACATGTTGTCGTAGAGCGCGGGCCACACGGCGTTGGGGATGAACGCGCCGCCAGTGATCGAATTGCAGCCGCTCGCGCCGGGCACAACGGTGACGCCATGCTGATATTCGAACACCGGAAAGACTGATCCCGAGGGCGCCGCGCTGCAGCCCGACGCTGTGCTGCCGTTGTTGTGTCGCCCTTCGCACGCGCTCCACCCATAGTCCGCGCCGGCTTGCAGCGCGTCAACTTCCTCCCATACGCCTTGGCCGACGTCGTTGACGTAGGCGCGCGTGCCGGAGGCATTCGGGTCCATCGCGAAGCGGAATGGATTGCGAAGGCCCCAAGCGAACGTTTCTTGGCAATGTTTGCCCGGCGTTGTGGCGCCAGTGGTTGCGCACGCGGCACTGTTGGCACCGGTAAACGGATTGTCGGGAGGAATGCCGCCAGTTGCGGTGACGCGCAGAATCTTTCCCGTTAACACATGCGTATCGCGCGCGGCGTTGTTTGCGCCGCCGCTGCCTGAGTCACCTGCGTAGTCGGTGCCGCCGTCTCCGATGCTGATGTAGAGGTAGCCGTCCTTCCCGAAATGCACGTCGCCCGCGTTGTGATTGCCGCCGGGCGATGGCATGTTGTTCACCAAAACTGTTTCGCTCGCCGGGTCGATCAGGTCGTTACTGCCGAGCACGAAGCGCGACACGCGATTGACCGGCCGAGCGCTCGCATCGTAGGCTGTGGCGGTGCCGTATGTGATTCCGGTGGCGCAAGCGGAGCCATTGCGCGCGGTATAGAACAGATAGACGAAGCCGTTCGTAGCGAATTGCGGATCAACCGCCACGCCGAGCAATCCGCGCTCGCTGCTGGCACAAATTTTCGGGTCTGCGCCGGTGGCAGCGGCATTGAACGTGATCGCGGGTGTTGCGAGCAATGCACCCGCCTTTACGATGCGCAGGGTTCCGCCTTGCGTGGTGACCAGTATGCGACTGTCTGGGGTGAACGCCACGGCAGTAGGCCCGCCGATGGCGGCAACGAGTTCGTCCGTAAACCCAGCGGGGAGTGTTTGCGCAATAAGCGTTGGCGACAACAGCAGTATCGCGATGAGGGCGAGGAGTCGGTTCATGCGCGAACCATATGCCAATGGCATTGCGAACGCAAGCCGTAATCGATTCGCGCCCCATTTCAGCGCTATCAGGCAGAACTGCCTACTTCATACGGCGTGCCACATCTCGCGCGAGCACGCGCACTCGTTCACGCAGCGCCAACGGGTCGACCACCTCCACCTCCGGTCCGATGCCCAACACCAACAGCGCGGCTTGCTCGATGTTCTCAATAGGGAAGCGAATCAAAAGGTTTCCGTCGCTTCGAGCGGATGTCGACGTTTCCGCTTCCCGCACCGCCTTTTCGGCATACGCACCGAGCGCCGACAACCGCGCTTGTCCCGTGGTTGTCGCGTGAAGTAGCGCGATGCCCGGCCGCAAGCTCGTTTCGAAACGCACCAATTCTGCGGCCCAGTGCGTAGCGAGATCAAAGTCGAGTGGCCGCGCAAACGAGTCGGGCGTGACCACCATTTCGATCACGTTCGACACCTTAAATGTGCGAAGTTTTTTCGCGCGCTGACCCGTGTGAGGTGCATTGGCGACCACGTACCATGCACTGCCCTTGAGCACCAATCCCAAGGGTTCAATCGTCCACGCTTTTGTGCCTGTCCAGCTCTCGTAAGTCATCGACACGCGTCGCGCATCAAGCACCGCGCGTGTCATCGACGGCAAATACGCCACCGCCTCGCTAGCGCGGTACCAGTCCACCGGGTCAAGATGAAAGCGCGCGCTGAGGCGCCCGGCCTCTGCGCTAGCCTCGCTGGGCAGGGCCGCCAGCAGCTTGTTGCCCGCGCGAGTCGCCGCCGCACCCAACCCAAGGGCAGCAGCGGGGCCGGGCAGCCCGATCATGAACATGGCCTCGGTTTCGTCTGCTGCGAGGCCAGTCAAGCGCGTTTGATAACCCGCCCGCAACTGAAACCCGCCGCCTGGCCCACGGTCACCGTAAACCGGGACGCCTGCGGCGCTGAGCGCATCCATGTCGCGATGAATCGTTCGTACAGACACCTCAAATTCACGTGCGAGCGCCTCGGCAGTGAGCCGAACGCGGAGCTGCAGCAGGATCAATATCGAAAGCAAGCGGCTAGAACGCATGCGATGCATCGTAGCGGAAAATCATGACACTGGATGTCAGTATTTATGCCGCATGATGCGCCCATCGCTAACTCTTGCTGATCGCCCGTGTCTCGACTCGTAGAAATTCGCACGTATGCACTTAAGCCCGGCCGTCGAGCCGCCTTTCATGCGTTGTTGTCGCAGCAGAGTGTGCCGCTTCTCGCGGCCGCCAAGATCAACGTCGTCGCTTTTGGCCAGTCCGTGACGGATGCTGATGGTTACTTCCTGATACGCGCGTTTGATGACGAATCACACTTGCGCGCATCACAAGACACGTTCTATGCGAGCGCCGCGTGGCGAGAAGGCCCACGCAGCGCGGTGATCGACTGCATCGCAAGTGCTGCGAACACGACGTTCTGGCTCTCGCGGATGGCGATCAAACACATCCATCAATCGCATCTCGAACAGAATCTATGAATCAACTGGGCAACGGCCGTAGCGGCAAGCGCGATTTCGACTTCTTGGTCGGCGATTGGATTGTCAACAACCAACGCATGCCCGAGCCACTGACCGGTTCTTCCGAGTGGGAAACCTTCGAGGCCAGACTGCGCAACCGCCCGTTGCCAGCCGGTATCGGCAACATGGATGACTTCGTTTCAGAGACATGGCGACCGGGCTTTGTGGGGCTTTCGTTGCGAGTTTTCAACCCGAAGACGAACCTCTGGAGCATCTATTGGCTCAACAATCGCGACGGCGGCATTGATGCCGCAACCGGCGCGCTGACGGCGCCCGTCGTCGGCGAATTTCGTGATGGCGTTGGCAACTTCGAGGCCGCCGATACTTTTGGCGGCAGGCCTATCCGTGTGCGCTACACCTGGTCGGACATCAGCAACGCCGCGGCGCGATGGCAGCAAGCCTTTTCCCCCGACGACGGTCATACCTGGGAAACCAACTGGATCATGGAAATGACGCGCGTCGATACGAGACGCGCGAACGATTTGGCCTAACAACACGCAAACAGGAGATCATCATGTCAAACCTCCCCGAAGACCAACAACGCCGCACAATGCTGCACTCCGCCGCGGGCATTGCCGTGGCGCTCGCGACTCAACACGCAGGTGCTAACGGCGCGCCCGCGCCCGCCGCTGCGACGACTCCTGCCCCTGCCCCTGCGCCCGCGCCTGTGGCCGGAAAGCCGATTCCACCCGCCGCCGCGAAACCTGGCGCTGGTGGGGACTTCGATTTTCTAGCGGGGCATTGGAAGATCAGTCACCGTCGGCTCAAACAGCCCACGGACAAAGAGTGGGACGTGTTCGAGGGCGAAGCAACGGTGTTTTCTGTGCTAGGTGGTCTCGCGAGCATCGAGGAATTGCGCGTGCCATCACGGGGTTTCTACGGCATGGGCGTGCGTGTGTTCAACGCTGAGAAAAAGCTGTGGGCTGACCATTGGGTGAGTGGCAAAAACGCTGCGGTGAACGATCCGATGATGGGTAGTTTCAAGGATGGCGTGGGCACTTTCATCGCCGATGACGAAGACAACGGCAAGCCGATCAAAGCGCGCGGCGTGTGGGATCGCATCACGCCGACGTCGTGCCGTTGGTATCAGTCCACTTCGACCGATGGCGGCAAGACGTGGGTTGACAATTGGTTTATGGACTGGGTGCGGGTGTAACGGGATGCGCGACGATGCGCGGACTGCGGTATTGTTTGGGCGGCAACGTTTACTAAGAGCAGCTCATGATTCTCATCGGTCAATACGATTCCCCGTTTGTTCGTCGCATCGGTATCGCGCTCACACTCTATGGCATTCCCTTCGAGCACAAACCGTGGTCGGTATTTGGAGACGCTGAAAAGATCGCACCGTTCAATCCCCTCACACGGGTACCCACGCTCGTGCTCGACAACGGCGAATCGCTCATCGAGAGTCACAGCATTCTCGATTACCTTGATAGTCTCGTGTCCGCCGAGCGCGCCCTGTTTCCGCGCGAAGAACCTGCGCGCCACCGAGCGCTAAAAGTCGCCGCGCTTGCCACGGGTCTCGCTGAAAAGGCTGTGAGTTTGTTTTACGAACAACGCCTCCACACGCAGGTTTCCGACGTCTGGGTCAACCGTTGTCGAACGCAGATCAACGCCACGCTCACGGTGCTCGAAACGGATCGCAGGGCGCGCACGACTGAGTATTGGTTCGGACCGAGTATTGGTCACGCCGACATCGTCGTCGCCACCATGCTGCGCTTCTTGAACGAAGCGCACGCTGGGTTGGTGACGATGAGCAGCTTCCCGGCGCTTCGAGCGCACTCCGCGAAGCTCGAAGCATTGCCAGCGTTTCAAAGCATCAAGCAAGAATTCATTCCACCACAGTAACGTGACAACGGATGCGCCAGCGCTCGTTAGTGTTCAACCGGTCGAAGTTATAACGAACGCCTACCGAGGTTCTGCCTTCTTGACCGCCCACGTTGTCAATGTCGGCCGGAGCGCTACCCACACCTTCTCCAAACGCGCGGAACGCGCGATCACTCTTGTCGCGGGCCTCGGCGTAGATGGCGATGCGCACAGCGGCGTTACGGTCAAGCATCGCTCGCGGGTCGCACACGACCCGTCGCAGCCCAATCTACGTCAAGTCCACCTCATCGATAGCGAACTTTTTAGCGAACTTGCGGCGAAGGGCTTTAACGTGTCGCCCGGCGATCTTGGCGAAAACATCACCACCCGGGAGATCGATTTGCTGGCGTTACCGTTGAATGCCGAATTGCACATTGGCGAGACTGCCATCGTCCGCGTGACGGGACTGCGCAATCCCTGCGCTCAGCTGAATCGCTTTCAACCCGGCCTCATGGCGGCGGTTCTTGACCACGCACCTGACGGCACATTGATTCGCAAAGCGGGAATCATGGGCATTGTCATTGCGAGCGGCGAGGTGTACCCACGTGATGCTATCAACGTACAGCTGCCGCCGTTTCCGCACCGCGCGCTGGAGCGCGTTTAGCCGCAGCTATCGCTGGTGGCCTCGCTATCTAAATCACCTGCGCCCCAGCCACTGCCTTCATTCGTTTGAGGTAGTACTCGTTGTTCGCATCAAACGCGATGATCATCGTCTCGCCGGGGTAGGTGACGTGCGTACGCATGGCGACCATGGCGGCGTTGATCTTTGTTTTCTTGTCACCTAGCCACTTGTTTTTGATGGTGAAGCCGACGACGTAGTTTTTGCGCTCAGGTTGATGTGTGCATTGCTTTTGCACGAAGTAGACGTCGCCGACTTCGCTGATGTTTGCGAGCTGTTGCTTGAGCTCGGCGAGCGCCGTGTCGCTCAAACCGTGTGCGATAAAGGTATCTTCCGGGCGCACGGCGGCGCGTTCTTCGTCCGCTTCCCGATTGCCTTCGGCGAGTGCGTTCACGCGCTTGGCGAGCGCTTCAGCTTCGTCGTTGCGATCGTGCCGACGATAGAAATCGTAGATCGCTTGGCCACACGCAACGGCGCTCGATGGGTCGCGCGCGATCACAGCTTCGAGCATCGGAATGCCGGACTCGTCTTCCTGAAATAACAAGCGGGTGCCAAGGCCAATCGCGACTCTGTTTTCTTCCGGGTGCTGCGCATGCAGTTCGCGAAATGCCGCGATGCTCTCAGGCAATTTGTCGGCAGCGTTGTCGAGCAACAACGCGCGCTGAAAAGCGTCATCAAGTTCCAGCGTTTCGCCACTGGCAACGCGCGCCTCGAGCGCAGCAAGCGTCTCGCGATTTGCGCTTGCCTCCTGGAAGCGAGTGCGCCACGCGTCAGCGACGTTTTGCGTCCACTGAGCGTCGAGTTTTTGCGTAACAGCGTCGAGAGACGGGCCTAGTAATTGATCTGCCGCCAGCCCCTCTTCTGGGAGCGCGAGTTGCGGTTCAGCGTTGATTGCTTTCAGGCGGTCACTCAGCGACGGATGGGTGTCGGCCACCGACGTTTTGTCCTTGAGGGCACTTTCGAGCCACCGCGTCGCCGGCATGCTGCCTTGGTCGGCGTGAAGTTGCGTCGATAGATGCATGTACGGCGTCTTCTCAGGCGCAGCGGTGTGGCTCGCGTTGCGATACACACCCGGCCAGAACGTTTCCGCGAGGTAGCTGCTGCCGACCTTGACAGCGGTGAGCGCTTGCGCGGCTGCCGAGGCGCTGGTTATCTTCGCCGAAACCGCGTCGGCTTCGTATTCGTTCGCGCGTGCGAGCGGGAACGAATAGGCGTTGAGATAGGGCGCGTAGCGTTTCAGAAAGCCCATGAACAACACACCACCATCGCTGCCGCTCGCTTCGAGCGACGACAGCAAGCGCGTCCAACGCAGCCGTTGTCGGTAGATCCAATTCGACAATTTGGCGTGACCGCCCGCGAGGTGACCGTACTCGTGCGCAAGCACGGCCCGGAACTGCTCGGGCGTGAGTGCTTTGAGCAGCGGCAACCCGATTAGGAGGTAGTTCTTGAACCATCCGAACGCCCCGAGGCGCGGCACCTGGACGACGCCTGCGTTGAAGTCGCCATCGATCAGGACTTCGTGAAATTCCGGCGCGCCGATCTGGCTGCGAATCCCGTCGATCATCGCGAAGAGTTCAGGTGCATCTCGGCGAGTGACTCGGACGCCTTCAGGCGGCGAAAGCACCACCCACAGCGCTTTTGCTAAGACCCAAATCAACGGCACAAATACGATGAGAAGCTTGACCGCGATTGCCTTAAGCGCAGCGATGAACCAAATCGAGACGCCCACGACCGCAAGCAGCAGAAGCAACACGCCCCACAAATACACATCGCCCAGTAAAGCCAGTCCGATCACACGCCAGCGGTAGTTCGCTGGCTCTGCGCGAGCGTAAGCTTCAAGGCGGGCGACGAGGGATTCAAATTCGTTGTCGGTCATGGCAGAGAGCGGCGCGCGGTGATGACTGCTAGTGTAATGCTGCGGCAACATCGCGATCGCAGGACAACTTCAGAGTTCAAGCGGTTACTGGCTGGCGCTTTGGCTGGCATTTTCCCGCATATCGACTTTAGGAAAAATACGCGTCAAACAACGATGCGGCGGCCGTTCGTGCGAGAAAGTTGGTCTCACTGTCCGGCGACGAGGGTGTCGCGCGTTTGGCGGCTCGGCGCGTGGCGGTGAAGTGGCGCAATCGCACGCGCCGTGGCAAGATGCGTGCGGGAGGGAAGCGCATGGATTCCGCATCCAGTCGTCGGGTTTACGAGACGCGCCTGAATAGGGTGCTCGCGTACATCGACGCCCATTTGGACACACCGCTAAATCTGCCCGATTTGGCGGCAGTCGCGCATTTCTCAGCGTTCCATTTTCACCGCCTCTTTGCCGCTTGGAAAGGCGAGAGTGTGGGCGATTTTGTGCGGCGACGTCGGCTTGAACGCGCAGCGCTTTGGTTGCTGAACCGACCACGCGCGTCGGTGTTGGACGTGGCGCTCGCGGTGGGCTTTGGCTCAGGCGAATCGTTTGCGCGCGCGTTCCGCTCGCACTTCGCCTGCACGCCAAGTCAGTGGCGTGTAACGCATCGATTGGCCGCAAACGGCAAGCGTGATTTGGATTCAATAGATAGCAAGATTTGTCAGGCGAACAACGCGCTAGTGGCGAACAATGCAACACACAACTTTGGCGCTTTCCTACCCGTCGATACTGCATTAGCCGCTGCCATGAAAGTAAAACTAGTTGATCGTCCCGATGTTCCCGTCGCCTATCTGCGGCACACGGGACCGTACGACTCAGCGATCACACGGTTCTGGATCGGGACGGTTTACCCATGGCTGGTGCAACTCGGACTGACGTCCTCGCCGCGATTTGGTGTTCACTACGACACTCCCGATTTGGTGGCGCCTGAGTTGTGTCGATACGACGCGTGCGTGCAACTTCCAGTCGATTACGTGCCATCAAAAGCTGTCCTGACGACCACACTCGCCGGAGGACGCTATGCGGTGCTCCCGTTTCTGGGAACCAATCCCGAGATCAACGCGGCCTGGCGTGCGTTGCTCTTGCATTGGCTGCCCAACAGCGGCCTGCAGCCTGACGCCCGCCCTTGCTTCGAACACTATCCCGTCACCTTTCGATACGACGCTGCGACGGGCGTGTTTGATTGTGAATTGTGGCTTCCAGTTGCGCCGCTCTAGCAACTGCAGCCTGTCTGCCCGCTCAACCCAACGCCTAGGGAGTAAAAAATGGCTCTGAGCCCGTCTGTTTTTGTGCTCACCGGTTTGATTGCTTGGACACTGGTTTTGCTGGTGTTGATGGAAGGTTTGCGGGTCAGGCTTGTCGCCCGTGGCCACGTCGCCGCCAACGCCTTTACACCAGACAATCGCGGCCTATCGCCGTTCATGCAACGACTCGCGCGCGCGCACGCCAATTGCATCGAAGGGTTACCGGTGTTTGGGGGCCTGCTAGTGGTGGCGATTCTGACGCAGCGCACGGGTGTCACCGACGCCCTTGCGCCGTGGTTGCTCATCGCGCGAATTGTTCAGTCGAGCGTGCATCTGGTGTCCACGAGCATCGTCGCCGTGAACCTGCGATTCGCGGCGTTTCTTGCGCAACTCGCCATCGCGGTGTTTTGGACAATCCTACTTCTCACGCCTTAACGGGCACCGTGAACGGAGTGCATCCCATGTTCCTACGAATTCTGAAATGGACCCTCGTTTCGCTCGTCGCTCTAGTGGTGACGTTATGCATCGTTGCGCTTGTCGGCCTGCAGTTGGCGGAACGCAAACGCCAACGCGTGATTGAGGTCTCGGTCGCCGCTGTCCCTTACAGCGTCGATCCCGGAGCAGTTTCGCGCGGACGTTACTTATTCGAGACGCGTGGCTGCGCCAATTGCCATGGGGTTGACGGTGCTGGTCGAGTATTCGAAAACAACAGCCGCGGCATACGATTGGCCGGCCCGAATTTGACGCCCACCGGGGTGGTCGCCGCGTACACGGAGCGTGACTGGGTACGCAGCATTCGCCACGGAGTCGCGCCTAACGGGCGGCCGTTGCGGGTAATGCCCAGCGAAGACTTCAATCGCTTCACCGATGACGATGTGGCCGCGTTGGTGGCGTATATGCGCAATCTCCCGCCAGCGAATGGAGGAAGCGCAATCATCGAATTGCCGTGGATTGCCAATGTGGCGTACGGATTTGGCCTGTTTCCCGACGCTGCGAGCCGGATTGATCATTCGCTCCCGCCCGCACGGACTGTGCCCGAAGGCATCACCGCAGAGTATGGTGCCTACGTAGCGTCAATGTGCGTGGGCTGCCATGGCACGGACTTGGCCGGCGGGCGAATACGGAGTGGCCCTCCGGACTGGCCACCGGCCGCGCGACTGGCACCCGGCGAGGGGAGTGTCATGGTCCGCTACCCCGACGCCGAAGCGCTAATGCGACTATTCAAAACAGGCACTCGACCAGATGGCAGCAAAGTCGCAGTCATGTCCTTTGAGTCGCTCGCAAAATTTAGCGAAACTGACGTGCGTGCACTCTATCTTCATCTAAAAAACCTGCCGACGCCAACGCCATCACGACGTTAAATCGTGCGAACCCCAAGAACGGTGCAAGAGGCAGATCGCTTGCGGCCGCGCGAGTCCACAACGCCTTGAATGTTGAGCCGCGTCAAGGCGGCGATGGGCGCCGTTCCTAGAATGAAATCGAGTCGCGTTTCGCGCACTCCTCTGGGTCGAATACAAGGAGCTCATTCATGTTGTTCACCAGGAAATTCTTCTATACGGTCTGCTCGCTCGCATTCGCGGTCAACACGGTGGGTGCCGCGCATGCCGACGCGTTGTTCGTTGGCGGCGACTGGACCTGCAACTTTGGTAAGGTTCGCGTGATTCCCCCCGTGACACCCGGCAATTGGAAGATCACGATCGATCAGGCGGGCGCGAGCTTGATCCTCGTCGATGAAAACGGCAAGCGCTCAGGTGGCCGCATCTTTGATACGGACACGCTGTCGGCGACTGACTGGCTCTACGGCAAGCGCGGCTACGTTGGTATGGGTCTCGATGGCACGTTCTATCGCTATAAAGACGCCGTGCAGAACTTCAACCTCCGCCCCGACATGGAATGGAACTTCATCCGCTGGGACGGTGGTGCGATCTGCGTTCGGTCGAAATAAACGCAACACATGAGTTCGTGACGCGCCCCGATCAGTGCATCGCGCGGGCGTGACAAGACGGCAATGCGTGGTCGTACTTGCTCTGCGCGCGAATAGCGTCGCAGCGCAGATCTTGGTGCCATCACAGCTACCGACGAGGCTTCAAGCTCTCACCGACCACCCTGCGCATCCTCAGGGCTTTGATATCAAAACAATTCGCCAGCGGCCCGATGCCGCAAGCGGCGGCGAACCACGCGACGCCTATTTTTCGAGCGCTGGGACCGGCATCACCAATTTGCCGTCGCTTTCGGCGATGAACGACTCACTGCTACCCGATGAACTACCGTTGGCCGTTTTGGAGTTGGTCTTGATGATGAGCTTCTTGATTGGTTTCAAGTTCATTTTCATCGGCTTCCCTTCGGGCGTCTTGCCCTCAGCGAGCTTCTTGACGTCCTCAGCAGTCAGGTCAACGAGCGTTATAGAAGTGAGCTTGTCATCAGCGTCAGGCACAAGCATCATCTTGTAAAACTCAAGCGCTCTCGGGTCGGCGCCCTTGGTGTAGAGGAACGCTTGTAACGCCTTGGCGTCTTTCGTCTCAAACGCCTTTCGATAGTTGTCGACGAATGCCTTTTCCTGCGCGGGTGTGGCGGCGAAGGCGATGCTCGCGGTGGCCGCCAGTGTGGCGATGACAATGCCGCGAAGTGCACCCATGTGCTTACTCATGTTTTTGCTCCTTTGAGAGACGATCAAATTTACGAAAGGGCGATTGCGTCAATGCGGTCGATGCGAATAAGAACTCGGCCGTACGTCTGGTTGCGCACTTCGATGGTGTTGGCGTCAATTCGCTTGACGAACACGCCAGCGATGGTTTGGCCGCCTACGTAGATTGACATGCCCTTCTTTTGGGCCAGACTCTGGGTAAGGATCTCCTCGACGGCGGCTGGGGACAACCCCGGAGCGCTCTGCGCGGAAGACGTTTGAGCGAGAACGAACCAGCCCATGCAAAGCACAATCAGGCGGACTACAAGAGTGACGGAAGCACGTTTCACAAAGCCCTCTTTTCAGGTAGTAGGTGCAGGAGCGCGCGACGTATCGCAACGCGCATGCGAGCAGTTTCTGGACTGTCACCTGTAAAGACGTTTCATGGCGCCCGCCTGCGCCAGCGATTGAGCTAAAAGCGCCCGCTTCGGCGCTAGCGCAGCACGTTGCTCGCGTCTGCTTGCGCAATGAGCGCGTCCGCGTCCGCCTGCAACAGGAAGCCCTGCGCGACGGCGTTGGCCGCGGCTTTGCGTACGGCAGCCACGTAGCCCGCGTGATCGGTGTAGCGCTCTTCGAGCGATAGACGCGTGTCGTTCGTCGCGGCGCGATCGGCCTTCGTTTTCGCAAACGGCACCATGCCGCCCACGTAGTTGCAAATCTGTCCTTCGTGGAACGGCCGAGCGCCGCCGGCGGTGATGTTCCAACCGAGGTAGGTTCCGAGCGGCGCGTCTTGCAGCACCACCGGCACGCCGCCCAGTTCGTTGCCATCGGCGTTCACGCGCGGCACTTTCATGTTGATGACTTGCTTGATCGGCGGCGGTATTTTTGTGGGCACGCCGGCGCCGTCGTTGGCGTTGAAATCCGGGCCCCAGTCGTAGTCGAACGTGGGCATGATGAAGTTCGACGGCAGCGTTGCCGGAATGCCTGGAATAGTCGGGAAGCCCATCGCCGCTTTCGTTGCGTCGACGAGGTCGCCGTTCTTCAGGCGCGGCCATACGCTTGCCGGTGGCGCGACGCCCTTCATGACCCAATTGCGGAAATGTTGGCGCAGCGCGTTCACGGTGTGGATGTGCGGCATCACGTTGGGCGCGAGCACCGCTGAGCCGAAATTGTTGCCAGGGCAGTTGGGTGCGGGCAGTGTGTTGCCCGCAAGACTCGCGTTAAACATCGTGTTGGGTGTGGGCACGATGTAGCCACCGTGATTGCTGCTCGCGATGTAGTAACGACGCACGTTCTCGGGCAACGGAATATCCGCCTTGCCATCGGTGCCCACCCACTCAGGCGTGAGCTTTAAGGCCCACACTTCCGCCGAGCCGAAATGCTCGATGATTCTCGGGCAGGTTTTGCTTGCGGTGCACCGATCCAATATGCCGCGCTCTGGAAGTCCGCGCACGGTGTCCGGCCAAGGCACCCACCACTGCGGCCCTTCGCTGCCCGCTTGATAAAGCTCCAACACACCGTCCGGCTGAGCCCAGCGGAAATTCAGCGCGATGCGCCGACCCGCGATGATCGGCCACGCACCGTCGTGCACTTGGCGACCCGCTTCGTCTTGATTGAAACCCAGATGAATGAAGCCGCGCAGGTAGTTGCCCGACTGCGAATTGCCGCGACTGATCACGTGCGTGATTTTTCCGGCGAGCGGATTCGCGGTGCCGAAATCATCTTTCGTTTCGTTGCGAAAGAACGACGCGACATCACGAAACGCTGCAAAACCAATGCCGAGCACCGGCGGGTCTTGCGCCGTGAAAACCACTTGGTACAGCAACTTCGGATTGAAGCCGTTCTTTAAGCAAATTTGCGTGGCGTCCGGCGTGCCAGGAAACGGATTCGCCGCGTCGCATTTCGCCCATGCCCAATCACTTGATGGCATTACTGAATCGATAGTGACTTTGCCGTCGACGGTCTCGTGTTTGATGACAGTCAGCGATGCTTTTTTCGTGTCAAGATCGAACGGTTTGTAAGGCAGCGGATTGACTTGCACCATGAGCGGTTGCGAGTTTGCGCCGCTACGATTGACGATGCGACCGAGGACTTCACCGCGAATCGGCGAGCCGTCGACGTTCTTCGCGACCGGCACAATCACAAATTCAGCGTCGGGTTTGGTGTACGCCGTGTTGCCCACGTTTTCGCCTTGCCAACCGCTGCTCAGGCCCACGTCGCCCGCGTTGCGCTCCGCCGGAACGATGGTGATGCGACCACCGCGATTGGGCACATCGTGCCACATGAGGCCGCTCATCTTCGATGGGTCAGACGGCATCACCAACTGAAAGGTCGAGACGTATTCCACCTTGCCTGATGCGTTTCGCGGCGCGAGCGAAATGTCTTGGATGATCGCGTTGCCCGGATGGGCGGGGTCAAGCTCGCCGTACGCCCGACCGCTGATGCGTTTGATCGCGCCTGCAGGACCGGTGGCGGCGAGAGTAGCGTCTGGATCAAGCGTCGACTCGATCACGATTTTTGTGACGCGCGCATCCGTTGCCGTCGCGAGAAGCAGCGACACTGCGAACGCGACCGCTGCCGCGCTCACTGCAACGACAGATAAGTTCTTTTTCTGCTGCACGATAGGCCTCCTTGGTGTTCGAATAGTTTACGAGTGCCCTTACGCCTACGCTGGCAAGAGTTCAAAATAGACCCATGAAAACACTTCAACGCATCACTCGACGGAAGCCACTCGCTTGCACCTGGCCCGTCATTGTTGGTTTCATCGCGACCTTCAGCGCGACGGTAGTAACGGCCGCACCCGACGAAGACAAGCTCGGCAAAGCCCGCGGCTATCCGGTTGGAACTGCGGCGACGTGGTTCACCGACGAGTCCGTTCGTGTGGGCTCGTTCACTGCGCATGGCGAGATTCCGGGTTTGTTTGGTGGCAAGGCCAATGTGATGGCGGCGAACGACGCGCCGATGCCTCTGCCGCGCTCCGGCGACGAGCCTTCGATTCGCTGGAACATCGGCGCTGAGCGCAATCTTACGATTGATGACTACCTCAATCGGCAGCGCGTGATGGGTCTTCTCATCATTCGCGACGGCAAGATCGAAGTCGAACGTTATCAATACGACCGTGGTCCACAGCATCGCTTTCTCTCGAACTCGATGGCGAAGTCGATCACAGCAATCGCTGTCGGATTCGCGCTGGAAGAAGGCAAGATCAAGTCCCTCGATGATCGGGCCGATGTGTACGCCCCCAAGCTTGCGGGCACTCTCTACGGCGAAACGACGATTCGCAATTTACTGCGCATGGCCAGCGGTGCGAAGTTCACCGAGGTATACGACGGCAAAGATGATCTTGCGCGATTCAACATCGCCGCCACGCGCGGCGGCATCGAAGCCGCTGCAAAGGTGATCACCGAGCGCGAGGCGCCGCAAGGCACACGCTTTTCATACGCTAGCGCCGAAACCGACATGCTGGGCGTTGTGCTGCGCGGCGCAACCGGCATGTCGCTGAGTGACTATTTGACGCCGCGGCTGTGGCAGCCGATGGGCGCGGAAACATCAGCGTTGTGGCGCGCGGATCGCACGGGGCTTGAGCGCGCCGCCGGAAGTTTCAGTGCGACGCTGCGTGATTACGGAAGACTCGGCGTGTTGCTCGCGAACGATGGCATGCGCGCAGACGACAAAAAGCAAATCATTCCGCGCGAATTTCTGTTGGATGCGACGGACACCAAGCGCGTCGCGGAGGCGTTTCGTCCCGGCAAGGCCACGCCGTATTACGGCTACGGCTACAAGTTTTGGATATTTCCCGGCTCGTCTCGACGCTTCGCATTGCTTGGCGTGTTTGGGCAAATGATCTTCGTCGACCCGGCACTCAAACTCGTGATGGTGCACACCGCCGTCAACGCAACCGCCAAGTCCGGTCAAACCAGCATGGCGCGCGAGGCCGACGCGCTGTGGCGCGGCCTCGTTCGTCACTACGGCGGAACTTGGTGAATCTGACGCGAACTACTCTACCTTCGCCCCATTCGTAAACCACGCACCAATTTTCGCGCGCTCTGCGTCGGTGATTTGTGTTGCGTTGTTGAGCGGCATGATGCGTGACACGACCGCTTGTTGATACAT
>JAKPSO010000479.1 GCA_029571495.1 Pseudomonadota bacterium | reverse complement strand
GGTCGGCGTCGATTGGTCGTTCATGGGCGCGGCGCAATCACTGGGGGTGCAGGTGACGCCGGAGACGTTTGGCTATCCGGTGTGGAAGCTGAAGCTCTCGCAAGTCGCGCCGATCCTGCCGTATCTCTTGCTTGTCGTGATGCTCGTATTGCGGCCTCGGGGAATCATGGGGACGCGTGATGAGTAGCACTACGCTAAAACCCATGCACTTTCGGCCGCTCAACGGTGTACGCATCGTTGTGTGGAGCGGCTTCGCGCTGATCCTCTTGCTGCTGCCGTTGATTGCGCGGTCGAACTTTGTGCTTACGCTCGTGTGCGCGATGGGCATCGCATCCATCGCGTGCATGAGCTACAACATGCTGCTCGGACAGGCTGGCATGCTCTCGTTTGGACATGCGGTGTACACCGGTCTCGGTGCGTTTTTCGCCGTGCACGCGATGAACAAGATCGCAGGTGGTTGGCCGATGCCGATGTGGATCGTGCCGCTGGTTGCAGGGTTTGGCGGGTTCTTGGTCGGTGCGCTCCTCGGTTACGTCACGACGCGCAAGGCGGGAACGCCGTTTTCGATGATCACGCTCGGTGTCGGTGAACTCGTGTTTGCCGGTGCTCTAATGTTCCCAGAGTTTTTTGGTGGCGAGTCTGGCGTGAGTGCCAATCGTACGGCCGGCAGCGGCTGGCTGCACGATTTGGGCGTGAACTTTGGATCGCAAACGCAGGTGTATTACTTGATCGCGATCTACCTGTTCGTTTGCACGGCCGCCATGTACGCCTTCACCCACACCCCGCTCGGGCGCATCGCCAACGCCGTGCGCGACAACGCGGAGCGCACGGAGTTTGTCGGCTACGACACGCGATGGGTTCGCTATTTGATCGTCATGGCATCGAGCTTTTTCGCGGGTGTCGCGGGCGGCTTGAGCGCGATTAGCTTCGAGTCGGCCACTGCCGAACTTTTGCACGGCGTGCGTTCTGGTAGCTACCTGCTGTTCACGTTCTTGGGCGGCGTTGGCTTCTTTTTTGGGCCGCTGATTGGTGGCGTGCTGTTGATCTTCTCGCTGTACGTGCTGTCTGAGCTCACCAAGGCGTGGCAGCTCTATGTCGGGATCGTGTTCTTGATCATGGTGGTGTTCGCGCCCGGCGGGTTCTCTGCGCTCTTTATGTTGAACCTACGTCGCGTTAAGTACGGCGAATGGCGCAAGATGCGCTGGCCGTATGCGGGCATGGCGTTTTTTGGGTTGATCGCATTGTGGGGCTTCGCTGCGCTCGTAGAGATGGCGTATCAATTGCAAGTCGCCGCGGGCTCTGGAACGGCGCTGACGATTGCGCATATTCCCTTGGATGCGGCTAAGGCCTCTTCGTGGGCAATTGCGGCGATCGTGTTGCTCCTCGGCGGCGCTGCGTTTGAATTCTGGCGGCGTCGTTTCGCGAAGGTATGGAGCGACGGTGAAGAACGCATTGCTGAAGCGATAAAGCGCGAGGAGGCGGCCATCGTATGAGCATCGCACTCGAACTGAGCAACGTCAAAAAGTCCTTCGGCAAAACCGAAATCATTCGCGGCGTGAACCTCGCCGTGCAGAAGGGCGAGCGCGTTGCGGTCATCGGCCCGAATGGCGCCGGAAAGAGCACGCTGTTTAACCTCATCAGCGGGCGCTTCGAGCCCACCAGCGGCAGCATCAAACTCAGCGGCACTGACATCGTCGGTAAGCGTCCCTACGAGATCAGCCGCATGGGCCTCGCGCGGAGCTTTCAGATCACCAATATTTTTTCGCGACTGAGCGTCTTCGAGAACTTGCGGTGCGCGGCGCTCTACGCGAGCGGCCAGAAATACAGTTTTTGGAAACCGTTGTCGAAGCTCACCGAGCTGAACGACCGTACCGAAGCGCTCATGGCGTCGCTCGAACTCAAGCGTCGACGCGATGTGGCGGCGTCGCTTCTTACCTACTCGGAGCAACGCGCGCTGGAGGTGGGACTCACGATTGCGGGCGGTGGCGATGTGATTTTGCTCGACGAGCCGACGGCGGGCATGAGCCATTCGGAGACGGATCGCTTCGTGCACCTGATTCGTACGGTCACCGAAGGCAAAACGCTGTTGACCGTGGAGCACGATATGGGCGTGGTGTTTGGTCTGGCCGATCGTATCGCGGTGCTGGTGTACGGCGAAGTGATCGCGTTTGACACACCCGAACGCGTGCGTGCCGATCGAACAGTCCAAGAGGCGTACCTGGGTGCAGTGTTGGCGGCGGAGGGGACGCAATGAGCAGCGAGCAAAAGAAGGCGCTCGAAGTCAAAGAGCTGCATGCGTTTTACGGTAAGAGTCACATCCTGCAAGGCGTGAACTTGCATGTGAACGAAGGCGAAATCGTTGCCCTGCTCGGGCGTAACGGTGCGGGACGTTCGACGACCGTGAAGGCCATCATGGGACTCGTCGACAACCGCGGCGAAGTGCTGTGGCGCGGCAAGAATGTGCTTGGACTCAAGGCGTTTGAGGTCGCGCATCAAGGTATCGGTTACGTCCCTGAAAGCCGCGATATTTTTCCGAAGCTCACGGTGCACCAAAACCTCATGCTCGGCGAGAAGGGCGGCAAGAAAGTGAGCCGCTGGAGCTTCGAGGACATGTACAAAATGTTTCCGCGCCTTCGCGAGCGACAAAATACAGAAGCGGGCGTGCTCTCGGGCGGGGAGCAGCAGATGCTCACGCTATGCCGCACGCTCATGGGGGACCCGGATCTCATCATGATCGATGAGCCCACGGAGGGCCTCGCGCCCGCCATCGTGCAACTGGTCGCTGAGTATTTGAAAGAACTGAAACGTCGCGGCATCAGTGTCGTGCTTGTCGAACAAAAGCTTGCGATAGCCCTGCAAATCTCCGACCGCGTCTACGTGATGGGTGACCGTCGAATCGTGTTCGAAGGCACTCCAGCGGAGCTCAAAGCCGACGCGAACATCCGCAAGGAATGGTTGGAGGTTTAGGTTCCGTTGCCGGGGTATAGCTTTTTAGCGCTAACGACCGTAGCGCAGCCATTAGCGGCACGAATTGCGTATTGTCGACACTGGCTGAAAATAGGCTGAAAATAGGCTGAAAGCACCGTGCAACTGCCGTTTATGCTGAAAAGCTGTATTCGGGTTGCACCGTCACGCGGCGGTGTCGAACGCATGCCTTCGTGTCGCGCGCCACGTCGCGATGGCGCGTTCGGGCGACTCCGGCGGCTGTGGAAATGAGAGCACGGGCTGAGGGTGCCATTCACCGACCGCGGCGCCGCTTTCGTCGAGCGAGCGACAGCGCAGCAAGTGCGGCGGATAGCGTCGGAATAAGCCGAGTTCGATCCACTGCGCTTGCAGGTTGCGAATGCCGTCGACGGAACGCTGCAACACGTCTTCGCGGGCTTGCGCTTGTTCGCCATGTGAGCGAAAGCGGCTGAGGCGCTTCGCAATGAACGCCGCGTCGCCCTGCACGAGTGCACGTGACCACATGGCTAGATCCACCGCGCCACGCACTTCCTCTCCGTTGAAATGGAACGGCTGCTCGCCATCCAGATGTGGCCGAAACGCGAACGCTGACTTTCGAAGCAGCGCCGTGCTGGGCTCACCGATGAAATTGAGCCCGTACATGATGACCGCGCTGGCGAGCGTGATGCCGTCGACTATGACGTCAGAGTGCGTAATTTCCTGAGTCGCGGGCATATCGTCGATCACGCGTGAAGCGCCGTCAATGCGCCACCGGTGCGACGTCGATAGCGTGATGTCGGGGTTCGCGAGTAGGGGACGCAACAGCGTCTCTACGCACTCTGGTTCAAGGACGTCGTCGTCATTGAGAAACTTCAGAAAACTGCCTTGCGCGAGCGAGAACAGTTTTTCGTAATTCTTTCGCGCTCGAAGTCGTTCTGGGTTCTTGATGTAACGAATCGACTTGGGGCCGGATCGGGTTGCAACGATCTTCTCGATGGCGTCGGTCTCGCAATCGTCGCAGATGATGATTTCGCACGGAGACCAGGTCTGCGCGAGGGCCGAGTCAAGCGCTTCCGCGAAGTAGCGCGGGTTGCACGACGGAATGAGAATGGAGACTAATGGTTGCGCTGCATTTTCTGGTGAAGGCTTCGTCCACGCCGCGGTACCTGCGTTTCCGCTACGCTCGACGAGCCCAATAAATTCCGCCCAGCGTGCGAACGAGTTGCGATGCTCGTCTGAGTCGTCTTCCCACAATGTGAGCTCTCCGCTAGGATGCAGTACGCGTCGGCACTCCATGAGCACCACCAGTTGGTCGCGCAGCGAAAGATCGAAGACGGCATCGCCAATCCAAATACGATCAACGACATTCGCGGCCATGTCCCATTCAAGTCCGGCGGAGAAGACGATATCCGCCGAAAAGCGAACAGCCATGTCAAGTGCGCCCGGGCGGCGCGCCTTCAGCAAGACGCCGAGTTCTCGCGATCCGGCGTTGGTCATGCGTTGGCAGTCACTTCGTCGCTTCGACTCCAAACACCGGACTCGGCGAAGCGCTCAGCTGCGCCCATGCTGACACTGCGTGCGGCGAGCGATTCGCGTGCTTCGCGCGTCGAGCCTGCGTACGGCAGCTGGGGCAACGCAAACCCTGTAAACGCACGAATCGCCGCTCCGACCTCGTCTATTCCGAGGAGCGCCCGCGCGGCGGTCGCGCCAGTGAAACGCGCGTTGAATTCATGGATCCGGAGCGTACCGTGGACATCGGGCTGACACTGCACGTTGAGGGGGCCGCGCCAGCCACTCGCTGCGAAAACTCGGGCACAGGCAAGGCCAATTTCGCGCGGTTCCGCCGAATCATCGATGCAAATCGTCCGCGCGTTGCGGCCCACAAATTCGTTGATCGTGCAGACGATGTGTTCGACGTTTCCCAGCGGCCCGATCAGAATTTGGATCGAACGTTTCCGACCTTCAAGCGTGTGAAACAGTGGAATGCCAACGTTCTCAATGTCACCGAGCAGCGCTTGCACGGCTTTCGGTTCGCCAAGAAATTGCTGCAAGATGTAGTCGGCGCGGCGCAGCGCGTTTTGCGCCTGCGCTTTGCTGGTCACTACATAGATGCCGCGAGCGTCGGCGCCTCGACGTGGCTTGGCAACGAGAGGCAAGCCGTTGGCGCGAATGAACGCGTCCAATGCAACTTCGTCGTCGCCACGCAGCGAACCAGCGAACGGCAATCTGTGTGCTTGGCAAAACTCCGCGCTCAGCCACTTGTCGTTCACAGTTTGGGCGAGCACCGCGTTGCCGCACAGAAACTCGGACGACGAATGAGGGTGGTTTTCGGCATACCGCGCCAACCAAGCCACGTCCTCGTCGCGACATGGAATCACGAGCGCTGGTGCTTCGCACGCCAGAATCTTTGTGAACTCGCGTGCAAAGCCGTCTGCGTCAACGCTTATCGCAGGTGTGACGTACGCGGCGTCGATTTCGTAAACGCCGGGTTCGTCGGTTACGTCGGTCGTCGTGACGACGCGGAAGAGATGACGTCGCTGGCCCAACGCGGCGAGGACGTTGCGACCCGTGTGTCCGCCGCCGGAGAGGAGCAAAAGAGTGATACGAGGCATACAGAAGGTAAAAAGCCGCATCGTTCATTGCAACTCGAGGGCGTTCGAGAAGCAACGTGAGCGAACGAACGCATGTTGTAATGTTACGCGCATGCATTTGGCATAAGAATTGTCTCACCAATGCTTCGTTCCATTGAGAGAGATATCGGTTGGATCTTGTTACAAGACGTAAATAAATGATCATTGATTGCCGCTGTCGCCTCACGATTGATGGGACCGCTGACTACTTCGTCGACCGGGTGACGCACGCCGGAAAGCTGGACGCGGTGCCGGCGCTGACCGCGCGCACGACCGAAGCGTTCTTCGCGGAGCTCGATCACGCGGGTGTTTCCATCGCCGTCTCGGTGTCGGGCTTTAACCCGGGCGCCAAATTAGGGCGTTTCGACCTGCCCGCGCGCACTGCTTCGAACGACTTGATGGCGCAAGTGCAGGCCGCGCATCCGGGCCGCTTCGTGGGCGTGATTGGATTGGATGCGAGCAACACAATGCACAACGCTCTTGACGAGTTGAAGCGTTGTGTTGATGAGCTTGGGCTGTTCGCAGCGTTTATCGAGCCGGGACGCGCTCCGGGCTGCAACTTAGATGATCGCCAGCTGTATCCGATTTATGAATTTTGCGAATCGCGGCGCGTGACGCTGATTCCGCAAACCTCGGGACTGTTGGGTGGCAAGTTGCTCGACTACGCCAATCCGAAGTACATCGAACAGGTTGCCGAAGATTTTCCCGGCCTCAACATTATTTGCGGCCACGGTTGCTACCCCTACGTGCGTGAAGCGATCGTCATGTCGTGCCGTCGAAACAACGTTTGGCTGTCGCCGGATTCGTACGTGCATCATCTCGGGCGCGATGACTGGATTCAAGCGGTTAATTTCAATGCGCTCGGGTTTGCAGATCGGTTCGTTTTCGCGAGTGCGTATCCGTTGAATGCATTGAAACCACAAGTCGATCGGTTTCACGAGCTACCGTGGCGTCCCGAGGTGTTACCAAAACTCCTGTACCGAAATGCCATCGCGGCGCTTCGCCTCAATGAGCGGCCGGCATTCGCTGAAGTGCTTGCGAAGCTGGGCGGCTAACGAAGTCGCGTCGCGGGTACTTCGACGAGTGTGGTGTCTCGCGCTCGGATCTGGACACTTCGGCGCTCAAGCGCGATGCTCCACGGCAGCGGCAAGTTCTCCGACGGCACAGTGATGTAGTGCTCACCGCTGGCGACAAATGGAAACTCAAATCGTCCTTGGCTGTCGGTGCGTACGCTGAAACGACCGTCAAGCAACACTTGCACGTTCGCGGCGCCCGATTCATTGGCATCGCGGCGGCCATTTTCGTTGTCGTCGAGGAAGACGACCCCAGCGATGCTGCCGGCCGGGCTGCCGACGCGTCCCCCAATGGGCATTTCCGCTCGTCCAGATGAGTACTGATAATTGATCGACGCGAAAAGGTAGCGCGACGAAGTCCGCGTGATCGGCGTAACGACTGGTTGCAGTGGATCGAGAGAAACTGGCAGATCGAAACGGCCCTGTGAATCGCCGTAGGTCAGTGCCAGCATCCAACCGGGGCTCACCGCCCAACTCACCCCCGCGTAGGCGTCGACGGAGGTCCGTGGCGCGCCGCCGCTGATGCTGCTCGCCGCGTTCATTTTGAGCGCGTGTCGTGCTCGAACGTTAACGTCTAGTCCTAGGCTGGACGCGACGTTGTAGCCAATCGACAGCCCCGCGCTTAGATCGGTGCGGTTTCCAGTCGTCGTCGCTCGTTCGTCGTCGACGCTGATCGATGCGCTGGCACGCGCGAGCGACGCGATCGAAAATGTGTGGTCGAGGTTCGCTCCGCTACGAGTCTTGCCGTTCTCGGTACGTTCGCGCGAGAGCTGTACGTGCGATTGCCCCAGCCAGTTCGTGGCGTCGACGAATCCGCGCAGCAGGAACGCGGTACCGTCTTGATAGCGAATGGACGCGTTGCCGCCGACCGCCCAGTCGCGCGCGAGCTGCACGCGACCGTTTGCGTTGAGGTACACGCCGGTCTTGTTCGGTATCGAGAGTGGACGAAAGAGCTCTGCCGTCGCCTCGCCAAGCCATTGTCGCGAGCGGTAGCTTGCGCGATAGCTCGCGCCTTCGAGGTCGGACACCGATGACGTGGTGCCCCATGTCAATCCAGGATCGAACCGAAACACTGTGGCGTAATGCGCCAACGGACCGTCGTTCCACTGCGATTCGACCCTCAGACCAGATCGGGATTTCTCGGCCGTACGACTGGCGATGGCATTGGCTTCTACTCGCGCTGAACCGAGGGTCCACGAGGCGCCGACGTAGGCCGAATCGCCCGACTTCACGGTCATCTCGGAGGCGCTATCCTCACGCGCGGACAATAGCGCCGCGGTCATCCGCAGTGTGGGAGTGATAGCGGCCTGCGCATTCGCGTTGACGAAGTGACCACCCAGTCGCTGAAACCCGATGCCGACATCGTTTCCGCTTTGATAGCGTTCACCGACGCTCACTGATAGCGACTGGTCGCGCGTTGGATTGCTAATTTGCGTGCTCACGCCGAACACCGATTGCACGGGTACGGTGAAGCGAGACAGCGCACTCGACGTGCCGGCCTGCGGCGCCGCGGTGGTCACCATGCCCAAAGCGTTGTCGAGATACCAACCTCCGTCGAAGGGCATCCCGCGCTGGTCAATCCGACCGAAGAGCGAGCGCGGATCGGTTCGTTGCGTGAGCGCGATGGACCATGCGCCGTAGTGATGGGTATCGATCTGCGCCTGAACGACAGTGTCGAACGATGTTGTTCGTGGGCGCTCGTCGATATGCTGCGACACCGCGCGCAGGCTCACACTGAGTCGCAACGGCAAGCCCGTACGTTGTTCGTTCGTCGCTTCGTCTTGTGTTACGTCGGGCGCAAGCGTACCGCCGTCTATCAATCGATCAGTGTAAGACGCTCTGTTTGCCGGCGGAGTGGCCGTCGTTTGCGCCAGCGAGTCAGGTAAGCCAACGCCGCAACTCGCCAACGCACACGCAAGCTGTAGCGCGGACTTTCGGCGCATGCGCACCGTCCGATGCTTACTTCGATTCGCCGCCGAACTCATGATCGAGTGCGGTGGTGGTGTCACCCCATTCCAGTTTGCCGGTGACGCGAAGCGGTAGCGTTGGGTTTGCTGCGCCTCCGCCCACAGCGTTTGGCATCAACGGCACGACACGCGTCTCCCCGGCGAGAATCGGTAGTCCCGTGGGGACCAACTCAAACTTCTGGCCCTTGGCGTCAACGCCACTCAGCACGCCACCGATGCGACCATGTGCGTCACCTGTGTTGGTAACTTTCAACAGCGGCGCGCTGACATTGTCGATGACTTGCGTGCCGTTTGGGGTGATCGCGAGCTTTGGCGCGGCACCCGCGACCGACACGTAAAAAATTACACCAATGCGGCCCGCGACTGGAACCGGTAGCGCGCCGGAGCGCACCACTTGGTCGTCGCCTTGAACCAATAGCGCGAAGCGGCATTCCGAGGCGGGCGTGCCTGCCGGAACGGTAATCTCCACACGAAATTTCATCCGACCATTGGGCGGCAAATTCGCCGTCCGCCGTTCGATGGCAACCCACGGACGGCAGGAGTTTGTCGCGAGAGATTCGCTGAAAGCGACGGTTCCGTCGGCCGCGAATGTCCAGTCCGCAGTGGCGAAACGGTAGCCGCCAGGGGAGCTATCCGCGTGCGAAATTTCCAAAACTTCCCGCAGCGTTTCGCCAGGCTTGGCGCGCAATTCAAATCGCGGAGGTGACACCATTGCTGAAAAGGCTTGAGCCGGCGTCGATGCGACTCCGACGAAGGCAGAAAACGCGGCAGACAAGGCCACTACCAGTACGTTGCGCGGACGCTTCGGCAGGCGTTGAGCTAGGAGAGTGATGCGGTTCATTGAGCGTTGTCTACGTCGATCTCAAAGTTGAATTCCAGTGCTTGCTTTGTCGTCAGCGTCCGTCCGTCGGTCCGAAGTGTGAGGAACAACGTGTCAGACAGCACGGGATTGGAGACGCGACCTGTCCATACGAGTGCTCTCGTGTTTCGGCCAAGTTCGCCGGAGAGGAATTGGCCTGTACTTGTCCACGTTGTACGAAAAGCGAGAGCCGTGCTGCGCGGCGAGCTGATGTAGATACGGGCTTGACGGCCGACCCATGCGCGAACATTGAGACGCGCATCAACGCGAACGGTCGCTTCGACGTCGGTGCTCAATCCACGTCCCGACGCCGACTTGGTCCAACGCGCCTCGGTGATCGACGGGTACGCGACGGTGCCCGAATCATCGATGGCAAATGTTGCGGCATCCACGCGCACTGCAGAGAGACTGAGCGCCGCAAAAAACAATGCGCAACGGCGTTTCATGGCGACGTAAGCGTGTAGGTCGCACGGCCCGTATAGACGCCGCCAGCGGGCGTGGTGCCATTGGCGTACACGAAAGAATGACAATTCTCGACCCACGTGTTGGCAGCGATATTGCGCAAAAAGAGCGTGCCCCCGTTGAAGGTTCCCGCGGGAATGTCGGGCGCCGCATTGCCGTTGGCGGTGCTGGTCCAACTGATCTGAGAGAAGGGAATCGTTTCAACACCGTTGGTCAGCGTGGCGGGTGTGGACACCTGCAGGACCGCGCTTGTCGTGTCTGTTGCGGGCAGGCGATAAAAGCCACCGATATAGACCTGTGTGGGCGGATTGCACACGACATAGTTGTCGAAGAAGCTGATCGACTGTGTGCTGTCGCTCGTCATCGCCTGCGCAGCGCCGGTACCGACGGTGTTCATTGGCACGTTGACGGATACCACGTTGATGGTCGTATTGTTCGCGTTAAGCGAGCCAACGCCCACCTCAAGGTAGAGCGCCTTTGTTGCGGGGAGGATCGTGAGGATCCAACCAGACGCAGTCGTCGCAGAGATGATCGCCGTGATCGCTACAGCGAGCCCAGCGCAACGCCGCCACACCGTCACTACGGCATGGTTGCGGTGTAAACGATGCGACCGTTGTTCACCGCAGAAGCCAAGCCCGCCGAGGTTTGACCGTAAACACCCGCCGGAACGACCGCGTCGTTGGCATACGCAAATGTCCACTGCGCGCCGCGATCGATCACGCGGGTACCCGTTGTCGCGGTCACGCCCGCGAATGTCGAGGTGCCGTTGGTGAGCGTCGTTGGGTGCGTAAGCAGTCCTGTCACGCCAGCGAGCGCAGCGGTCGTCACGCCAATCTTGGTGTAGTCAATCGAGTCACCTGCGCCGTTGCCGAGCGCGCCCGTCGCCGTCGCGGTTAGCGAAGCTGTGGGACTCCAGCCGTTGGCGGTGAGCCGCGCAGTGACCGTGCCTACGCCGATATCACCTTGGTTAGCGGCACCGACACCATTGGCCGCGAATGGAGCCGCCGCCGTGTTGGTGCCAACGGACGCAGCTGGGACCGTAAAGTCAATCAGGTTGATGGTGGTGTTGGCGGCTGCGCCAAACGCGTTGCCGGTGCCGACGCGCAAGTAGATGAAGCGCGGGACTGTAATGCGGAAGTCGAGGCGCGCGGATGCGGTTTGCGATCCGGTGGTGGGCGTTGTGACGAACTGCGACTCCGCCGACGCACCCGTTGCAATTCCCATCGCAATCAGCGCCGCACTAAGAAATATTGCTTTCGTGTTCATGGATACCTAAGAAGGAAACTGTTGACCGTGTGAGTTGGCAGTAAAGGTGTCTGATGAGACCGCAAATTACTCGCTCGACCGACGTGTTGCTTAAGGCATCGTCGCGGTGTAGACCACGCGACCGTTGTTCGTATTCGCGGCCATGGCAGCCGTCGTTTGACCGTACACGCCCTCCGGCACTACCGCGTCGTTCGCGTAGGCGAATGTCCACTGCGAACCACGGTCAATCACTTTGGTGCCCGTCGTTGCGGTAACGCCGGTAAACGTGGTCGTGCCGTTGGTGAGTGTGGTCGGATGTGTGAGCGGCTGAGTTACGCCCGCAAGCGCCGCTGTTGTTACGCCGATCTTTGTGTAGTCGATGGTGTCGCCCGTTGCATTCGTAAGCGCACCGTTTGCGACTGCGGTCAGCGTGGCCGTGCCGCTCCATCCGTTTTCCACTAGACGGGCTGTAACGGTACCTGCACCAATATCACCTTGGTTAGCCGCGCCAACGCCGTTGGCGGCGAACGGTGCAGCCGCAGTGTTCGTGC
>JAKPSO010000465.1 GCA_029571495.1 Pseudomonadota bacterium | reverse complement strand
CGACGAGAGCTTGTCGAAGGTAATCACGCCATCCGGTTTTGGATACTCGATCTTCGGCATCTGATCGGCGTTCTTCAGATATTCATTGTCTGCCTTGCCGTGGCGTGGCGTCCATCCGACGAGCTTACCGAGGCCCAAATCATTGAGCCACATGTGAATGCCGCCGTGCAGCGAGCCGAGCATCATGCCCCACTTGAGGCCGGGTTTGACGTTGCGCACTTTGTAGAGGTCGGTCCACACCGAGCTCTTCTTCCAGCCGTCGTTGTATGCGTGCAGTTCATCGTGTTGACGCTCGGTCTTTACGGCATCGAACGCGGCTTCGGCCGCGAGCATGCCGGTCTTCATCGCGTTGTGCGAGCCTTTAATGCGCGGCAGGTTAACGAAACCGGCGCTACAGCCGATCAGCGCGCCACCGGGGAACGCGAGCTTCGGCACGCTTTGCAAACCGCCTTCGTTGATCGCGCGCGCGCCGTACACGAGACGCTTGCCGCCTTCGAACGTCGCTTTGATGTGCGGATGTGTTTTGAAGCGCTGAAACTCGTCGAACGGTGACATCCAAGGATTTTCGTAACTCAAATGGATGACAAAACCGACAGCGACCAGCGCATCTTTGTTTTCGTTTGTGAAGTGGTACAAAAACGAGCCGCCGCCGGTCTTTGAGTCGAGCGGCCAGCCCTGCGAGTGCATGACGAAACCGGGCTTGTGTTTGGCCGGATCGATCTGCCACAGCTCTTTGATGCCAATGCCGTATTTCTGCGGATCGACACCGTCTCGCAGATTAAATTTCTTCATCAAATCTTGCGACAGCGAGCCGCGCACGCCTTCGCCGAACAGCGTGTATTTGGCGTGCAATTCCATGCCCGGCTGAAACTCGCCTTTTTTTTCGCCGTCTTTGCCAACGCCCATGTCGCCCGTCGCTACGCCGATCACAGCGCCGGCGTCGTTGTAGAGCACCTCGGCGGCCGCGAAGCCCGGATAAATTTCCACGCCGAGTGCTTCGGCTTGCTCACCCAACCACTTACATACGCGCCCCAAACTCACGATGTAGTTGCCGTGGTTGTTCATGAGCTTCGGCAATGTCCACGAAGGAATTTTGCCCGCACCGGTTTCGGTGAATGACCAGAACTCATCATCGGTGACCGGCGTGTGAATCGGCGCGCCTTTTTCTTTCCAGTCGGGGATCAACTCATTCAACGCCGACGGGTCGATAACCGCACCGGAGAGGATGTGCGCGCCGACTTCGCCGCCCTTCTCGAGGATGCAAACAGACAGTTCTCGATTGTTTTCGGCGGCGAGTTGCTTCAGGCGAATGGCGGCGGACAGGCCCGCTGGGCCCGCGCCCACGATCACTACGTCGTATTCCATCGCGTCACGGTCGGCTCGAATGCTGGTCATGGTTGTTCTTCTAAGTGAAAGTCAGAGAGATTTTCTCATTCTGATTTTGTCGCCATCAAAATGAATATGTTCAAACCCATGGCGACGATATAGCGCCGCAGCAGGGTTTTCGTGGAAGACGTTGAGCGTGATTTCTCGGCAGTCCGTGTTGCGCGCGACGCCCTCGATATGCGCGACCGCCAGACTGCCGATGCCTAAGTTTCGCGAGTCCGCCTCGATCTGAAGATCGCCGATATGCAGCGACGGTGTCGAGTAGCGATTAGCCCACGTGCTTATGAAACCGACGCGCGCGCCAGCATGCTCAATGATGCGAAACGTGGCGAGCTTCGCGCGCTCGTACCAAAGCGCCGAATCGTACGAGCGGCCGCGAGCAGCGAGATAGCCGCGCATGTTGTCGCGCGCGAGATCGTGACAATAATCGAGCGTTGCCACGCGATCCACAAAATCATCAAGCGCACGCAGGCGCGTAGCGCAAAGGCTCGAAAGTGGCGGTGCGGCGAGCGTGCTTGGCATCAGCCGATTATAGTTAGCGCTTATCGAGCAATCCGGGCATTTCCCTAGTCTTTTTTCGATGGATCACTCCAAACAGCTCGCGCCGCTGGGCGCATCAGGCGCTAACACCACCCACCTCGCCGACGTCGTCATGCACGAAGTGGAGATGGTCGTGCGTTGGGGCGACATGGACGCGTACAACCACGTCAACAACACGATCTACTTCCGCTACATGGAGCAGTGTCGTCTTGAGTGGTTCGCCAAACTCGGTTTCGAGACCATTGACGTTGACATCGTGCCAATTTTGGTCGAGGCGAATTGCCGTTTTATCCGCGCCGTGACCTTTCCTGCGACGGTGCGGGTCACGATTCGCGTGACTGACATCGGGCCGAAGATCGTTGAAACGGTGCACGACATTTTTGTGGGCGACGTGCTTTACGCAACGGGCGTCTGCAAATTGCTGTGGATGAGCCGTAGCGCGAACAAAGGCGTATCGTTGCCCGACGACGTTCGTGCGCGCCTCTTGGC
>JAKPSO010000455.1 GCA_029571495.1 Pseudomonadota bacterium | reverse complement strand
TTCGCCGCTGACCAATGCCGAAAAAATTAAGTTGCCGCTGATGGTGTCGCACGGCAAGAACGATCCGCGTGTGCCGTACACCGAAGCCGAGCAGATCGTGAAGAAAGTGCGAGCAAGCGGGCTGCCGGTTTGGTATTTGCTTGCCGAGGACGAGGGGCATGGCTTCGCGAAAAAAGCAAACGCGGACTTCCAATTTGCCGCCATGACGAGCTTCTACGACAAGTTTTTGCTCAAACGGACGCAACCGGTACTCAACTAGTCGTTATCGACGCACCGCAGGCGCTTCAAGCGGCAGTCCCTGCGCGCGCCAAGCAAGATATAGCTCAAGATCAGCTAGGATTGGATCGGACGCGTCGGGCACCGTCGTTTCCATTCCAAAGAAGCACGCACGCAGCCGACGATTGAGCGAACCCAGCGTTTGCCATTCAACGCGATACGCCGGAAAGCCAACGCCGTGCCCCTGGCTGATGGTTTGCGTGCGAATGCGCTTCCCATAGAGTTGATCGTGGCAACTGCGGCAAGAAAAATCAAGCTTGCCTTGAATTCGTGTGTATTCCGCTTGAGCGCGCACCCACGCCAAGCTCTGCGTCACGTTCGACGATAGGGTGTGTGTCATGCCACGCGATGAGAACGCGAGGAAAGTGGTCAGCGCGAGGAGCGGTTGGCTCTCGTACGCATACGCCGTTTGCTTTACACGCGTGGTTTGACACGTGTTGATAGCGCGCTCTAACGTGACGACGTCTCCGTTGTCCGTGAGCTTTGGCAACTTGACGGTCAACCCGCGCGGAGCAGCGTGACACTTTGCGCAGTCACGCTCGAAAATCGCACGGCCTTGGTCGACCCACAACATGCCGGGGTTCAAATCATCGTCTTTTTGCTGCGCGCGCAGTGACGCGCTCACGTAATCGGTTCCGGGTCGCAACGCATCGGGCGCGATGAGTCGCTGTGCAGTCTCCGCCGCCGCGGCAAGGCCGCAGCAACGGATCAAAACTATTACCGCGAGTAGCCAACGCACGGCGCACCTACCCGGCGACGCGAACGCTCGCGCTGATGGAACCCGCGTTTCCAAGTGCGTCTTTCCAGCGCGCACTGAAGGTGCCGCTTTGCTTCACGGCAACGACAAATGTGAGAAAAGGATTGGCGGTGAGTGCGTGCATCGTGCGCGCAATGAAGACCGGTTGCCCGTCGAAGTCCATCGATAGAGATTCCAGCAAATTCGCTTCAATGACGTCGCCATTCACATCCCGTCGAAACCCAGTTTCCATCGGATGTTGAATCAAGAGCTTTACCAAGAATTCTTCTCCCGCACGTACCAGTGGCGGTACGATGAGGCGGGCGTTACGACCGAGCGTGGGTTCGTTTGCCATGGTCGCTACGTCCCGTCAAAACAGGCGGTGCCCGTAAGTTCTACCTCAACCGCGTGCTGCCAAAGCGTGCCGTCCGAGAGGAGCGCCACGCCAATCACGCGTTGCTTCGCCGCGAGCCGAATTGCGGTGGTGAGACGCGGTTGCGCTAGAACCGGTCCCAATTCGATTTCCAGCGCCACGGGACGCGGGTTTTCTGGCGCGATGACCCCAAGCCGCGTCACCGTGCGCGACCCAAGCGCGGATTTGTCGACGAACAACACAATGGGGACGGAGGTTCCCGTTTCTGCAAGTGCGGGGATGTCGAGCGAGAGTCCGCCACGCACCGCAGGAACGCTCTTAACACGTGCGTCCAGCGGCGCGACGGCTGCCTGCGCAGCCGCGTCGAGGGCGGCAAACCACCAAGGGAGCGTCGCAAGCCCCTGTAAGGCGCGCCGCCGCGGGAGGGCATTCACCGCGGGCGCTCCCGCGATACACGATCAGCAACGGAAAGAACAGGCGTCGTCACGATGAACCCTGCGGCGAAGCGTCGAAGAAGCCGTGACTATACGCCGACGCGTCAACCACGGTCTCGCACAAACCGCGCGACTGAAACCGGCGGCATTTCAGGCGCAAACGCCTAGCTAAACACCACGGTCTTATTGCCATTCAAGAGCACGCGATGTTCGGCGTGCCACTTGACCGCGCGCGACAGCGCCGTGCACTCCAGATCGCTTCCGGCAACGGTCAGCGCCTCTGCGCTCATCGAGTGATTCACGCGCGCAACGTCCTGCTCAATGATCGGACCTTCGTCGAGGTCGGTGGTGACGTAGTGCGCGGTCGCACCAATGAGCTTTACGCCGCGCTCGTGCGCCTGATAGTACGGGCGCGCGCCCTTGAAACTCGGAAGAAACGAGTGGTGGATATTGATTGCGCGGCCGTTGAGATGCTCGCAGAGTCCTGGCGACAACACTTGCATATAGCGCGCGAGCACCACAAGATCGATCTGCTTATCCGCGATGATTTCGCGCAGCTTGCCCTCTTGTACGAGTTTCGTGTCGGCGGTCACAGGCAGATGGAAAAACGGAATGTTGTAGCTCGCGGCGAGCTGGTAGTAATCCATGTGATTACTGACAATTGCTGGAATATCAATCGGCAGTTGTCCGCACTTGTGGCGAAACAGCAAATCGTTCAAGCAGTGTCCTTGCTTTGACACCATGATGAGCGTGCGAACGCGTGCTGCCGTAGCGACAATCGTGGCCGCCATCGACAGCTCGCTTGCGACTGTTGAGAATCGCTCGCTCAGGGCGTTCGCCGAAACCGTAGCGTCAGTGACCTCGAACTGTACGCGCATGAAGAAACGGTTTGTTCCGACATCGTCGAATTGCGCGGCTTCCAGAATATTGGCCCCTTGCTCGACCAAGAAGCCGGAGACGCGGTGAACGATTCCGGGGCGGTCCGGGCAGGAGAGCGAGAGAACGAATTGTGGCTTCATAGTGAGCGGAAGATGTTTCTGGGCGGAGGTGTATTTCTCATTTCGGTGAAAAGTGCGTAACCGCCGCTTTTTTTGGACGCAGACTACGCTGATTTCACGCAGATTGACGCTGATTTTCTGGTCGCAGTGGTCACTAGATCGTGCCGGGTCGACGCAACAACTGCCAGCGAAAGAATGCGGCGATGGATTTGCCGTCGGTGATGCGGTTGTCGGCGATCATCGCGGAGATTTCTTCGGGCGTCGCGGCGAACAATTCGAGGAACTCATCTTGGTCGAGTTTCGCATCGCCTTGCACCAAGCCATTGGCGTGAAAGAGATGGATCACCTCGTCGGCGTACGCAATGAGCGGATGCATGTGCCCAAGCGTGTGCCATGAACGTGCCCAATAGCCCGTCTCTTCCTTCAACTCGCGCTGCGCGCAAACCAAAGGGTTCTCGCCGGGATCGAGCTTGCCTGCTGGAAACTCGATGATCACTTTGCCAACAGGGTAGCGAAACTGTCGCTCCAGCAGCAATCGACCATCCTCAAATTCGGCCACGATGCACGCCGC
>JAKPSO010000449.1 GCA_029571495.1 Pseudomonadota bacterium | reverse complement strand
TACGGTTTTGTCGCATCCGCCGATGAGCACCACCGCATCCATCGGCTGCGCACGGATCATCTCCTCGGTATCCATCGACATCAAGTTGCGCAGATACATGCTGGTCGGTGCGGCGAAACTCTCGTGAATCGAGATCGTCGGGAAGTCCATCGGCAGCCCGCCGGAGAGCATCACGCCGCGCTTCACGGCTTCGATGAGCTGTGGCGCATTTCCGTGGCACGGGTTGTAGGCGCTTCCCGTATTGGCAATGCCAATGACCGGACGGTCGAGCGCTTTGTCGCTGTAGCCCGCGCCTTTGATGAACGCCTTGCGCAGGAAAAGCGAAAAGCCTTTATCGCCGTAGCTCGTGAGACCTTTCTCCATACCGGTGGCAGCGGGTTCGGGCTTCTTGGTGTCGTCTTTGGGCGTATTAGGCATCGAGATGGTTGCGCGCGAGGTAGGAGATGACGAATGTAGTCGTTCGCTTTGACGCGCGGGCGTGCGGCGTTCGCAATTGGGAACGCGCGTGTCGTTGCGACGCATCCGGTACGCTTAGGGCATGCTCCCTCCACACTCTGATGCGCAACAACTTTTGGCTCTAACGACCGCCAGGGTTGAAGAAAACCAGAAATCACCCAGTTATCGACTTATGACATTTTCACGCTGTAACGACCAGCAGGCAGTCGTTGCAGCCAAAAAGCTAATGAGTTTCACCGCATTGGCGCAACGGTGATGTCGTCCTCGTTCCTGCAAATCCTCTTTCTCGGTGCGCTGTGGGGCGCGGCGTTCATGTTCATGCGCGTCGCGGTGCCGGAGTTTGGCGCGTTTTCGATGGCGTTGGCACGGGTGGCGATGGCGGCAGTGATCATGCTGGCCATCGTCGCCGCGCTGCGGCAATCGATCCACTTTCGCGCGCGCTGGAAAACCTATCTCGCCGTCGGTGCGATCAACACCGCGCTTCCGTTCATCGCCTACAGCTTCGCGGCGAAGCACATCCCAGCGGGCTACAGCGCGATTGCGAATTCGACGACGCCGGTGTGGAGCGCGCTCATTACATGGTTGTGGTTCAAGCAACCGCTCGGTGCTGCGAAGTGGATCGGCATTGTGTTCGCGTTTGCCGGCGTGTTCGTGCTTGTGGGATTACAGCCCGTGGCGCTGACGCCGCTGGTGATCGCGGGCATGGTCGCGGCGGTGCTCGCTGCGAGCATGTACGCGGCAGCGTCGTTTCTGATCCAGCGTTACTTGACGGGCGAATCGGGCTTGCCGGGTGCGGCGGGCATGTTGTGGGGGGCGACGATGTGGCTCATCGCACCGGGTATTTTCTTTGCGCCTGACGCGATGCCGTCGGCAAACGCGTGGGGGGCGGTGCTCGCGCTGTCAGTCTTGTGTACCGTGCTCGGCTACGGCATGTTCTTTCATCTCATCAAAACCATCGGACCGCAACGCGCATCATCCGTGGCTTTTCTGTTCCCAGCATTTGCCGCGTTTTGGGGCTGGCTGATTCTCTCGGAACCGATTACGTTCAACATGATTGCCGGCATGACGTTGGTGCTTGCTGGCACGGCACTCGTTTCTATGAGCGCATCGAAAACTGGTCCGACAACAACATGGGAGCGACTGCGCGACACACAGCTTGTGCCGTTTCTCTTTGCGGCGCTGCCACCGTTGCGTCGCCTGATCGCAAACGTCGTGAGCAGCAGCGCGCGTCTCTATCGAAACGAAGCCGACGCGGTGCGCCAACATGCACGTACGTTACTGCCCGACTTGACCGATCCAGAGCTTGAAGCGGCAGTGGCTGACCATCGCTTCACGCGGCTAACTGATCACGCCGATATGTGGATCTACAAACTGTGGGGTACGCGTTGGTACGACAAGCACATCGTGCTCGACGCAAAGCACGACGGTGCGTTTGAGCAGGGCTTCTACCTTGGTTATCACTTTGGTGGCAGTTGGTGGATCGCC
>JAKPSO010000444.1 GCA_029571495.1 Pseudomonadota bacterium | reverse complement strand
CCGGCGTGCTCAATGGCGTGTTTACGGTTCCAGGCGATGGCGCGATTGATTTCGCGGCCGTACTCGCGGCATTGCGAGCGAATGGTTATATCGGTTGGCTCGTCGTCGAAGCGGAGCAAGACCCTGCCGTCGCGCCAAGTTACGCCTATGCCAAAAAAGGATTCGAAACGCTGCGCGGGTTGATTTAGGAAGCACATGCCAAGTCCACTGCTCATCAAGGCCGCGCGTGGCCGCAACATCGTCGACATCACGCCCGAAAGCGCGGGCTGGAAACACGTGGGCTTTCGCGCGCTGCGTTTGGCCGCGGGTGAAGAAGAACACGTCAATACCGGCGAGCGCGAACTTTGCGTAGTCGTGCTTACGGGCGAAGTGACGGCCACCGTGGACGATGTGACGTATGCGGCGCTGGGCGGTCGCGACTCGGTGTTTGCTGATGTTGGCCCCGCGTCGCTGTACGTGCCGCGCGGCAAGTCCGTGCGCATCGTCGCCACACGCGACGCCGAAGTCGCGTTATGCACCGCGCCTTCGGACGCCACCGCGCGCAACGTGCGTCGCATTGATCCGTCGACCATGCGCCACAGCGTGCGCGGGAGTGGCAGCAACACGCGCTACGTGTGCGACATCCTGCCGCACGACGACCCGACTGCCGCGCACTTGCTCGTCGTTGAAGTGCGCACGCCCGCGGGCCATTCATCGAGCTATCCGCCGCACAAACACGACCTCGAACAACCACCGGTCGAAACGCAACTCGAAGAAACCTACTACCACCGCCTGAATCCTCCGCAAGGCTTCGCGTTTCAGCGTGTTTACACAGACGACCGTAGCCTAGACGAAGCCTGCGCAGTAGAGGACCACGACGTCGTGCTCGTGCCGCGCGGCTACCACCCCGTCGTCGCGCCGCACGCGTATGAGCTTTATTACCTCAACGTGATGGCCGGCCCGAATCGGTTGTGGGTGTTCAAGAACGATCCTGCGCATGAGTGGATGTTGAGCGTGCCAAAATCTTGAACGAATGACGTCGTAGCAAATCGCGCCCACGCGAGTGATTGGGAGGGAACGCCCCCTGCGTGACGTCGTTCGCAGGCTTGATGCGCGTGGCAACGCGAACGAGTTCAACCATTGTGCGAGGGCACATCAGTAGCCGACGCGAAGGAGAGAACGATGTTAGCAACGCAAAAACAACAGTCGGCCTACCGCGACTACGGCGCCCCTCAACGTGAGGGCGGTTTCGATACCGTGCGCGAGTTTTACCGCCTCAATCACATGAACCAGACCTATGACTTCGTGCGGGCGAAGAAGGCGGATTTTTTGCAATTCAGCCGACGCAAAATGACGCCGTGGGATGCCTTGGAGTTCCTGAGCACGCTTGTTGACGACAGCGACCCAGACATTGCATTGCCGCAGATAGATCACATGATCCAGACCGGCGAGGCGATGCGCGCCAACGGCGAGCCCGAGTGGATGGTGCTCACTGGGTTCATTCACGATTTGGGCAAGGTGCTGTGCTTGTTTGGCGAGCCGCAGTGGGCGGTCGTGGGCGACACGTTTCCGACGGGCTGCGCGTATTCGCACAAAATTGTGTGGAGCGAATTTTTCGCATTGAACCCGGACATGCAGCGATCTGAGTTGCAAACAAAACATGGCGTGTACGCGCCGGGCTGTGGGCTCGACGCTGTGCACATGAGTTGGGGCCACGATGAATACCTCTATCACATGATGAAGCCCTACCTTCCAGTCGAAGGGCTCTACATGATCCGCTATCACAGCTTTTATTCATGGCACCGTGAGAACGAGTACCAGCATCTCTGCAACGCGCAAGACGACGCCATGAAACCGTGGGTGCAGCGCTTCAATCCGTATGACCTCTACTCAAAAAATCCGAATCGACCAAAACT
>JAKPSO010000414.1 GCA_029571495.1 Pseudomonadota bacterium | reverse complement strand
CACCTACAAGCACCGCCGCAAGCGGTATTATTGGACACCCGATCCGACCGGCGACCTCATCGAAGTCCGCGTGATCGGTCCCAACGCCGACTTGTGCCCGCAGATTGGCAGCCGGATTGAAATCGGCACCCGCACTCTGCGCATGCAAGGCGGACCCGCCGCCGTCATCCGGCAACGGCTCGACGCCGCCGCCCGCGATCCATCCTGGCGCAAGGTCGAGACGAAGCGCCGCCAGCTCAGTCTATTCCCGGTGCTGCCCAGCCGGACGCCCCCGTATGCTTGAGTCCCGCCGCGCCCGCGCGCTGATCGCCCCACGGTCTCAGCGCAGCATTCGAACCTTGCCCCAGGGGGTTGCCCTCGTCCTCGCTGGCGATCCGTCGTGGAAACCGCCCGTGATCTGCGGAGCCATTCCAACCACCGCGAGCACGGAGGATCGGCGGGACATCATCACCCATTGGCTCGAAGCCGGGCTCGTCATGCCATCGTCAATAACGCCAAGCCGATGAAGGCGACAACGTAGGTCACTGCGAATACACCCACGGACACAATCCCCGATCCCGACAGCCATAAACTCAGACCAGCCCAAGTCCCTGCGGGTAGCGCAGTCACAACACCAAGCGCAACGAGCCGCAAACAGGAGTGTTTCGCTAGCGCAGGCGTGAAACGTTCATCTGATTCAACAAACTCTGTGGTCAATGACATTTGCGTTTCCAGGTCCTCAGCGATGCAGTCAAACGCAAACAAGCAGCCTTATGTCACTAGCCGATTGGGCGGCAAAAAGGGGCGCCACGCTTCGTGAGGTGTGCATAACTGCGCGGGTCAGGGCAGTTATTGGCGCGGAGCTCCCCTTCAACTCCGCGCCGTCCGTAATGATTCACAGTCGAGCGGCTAGATGCTACGTCGTTTTGACCTCACCACGCGACTTGGCCGCCCACGCGCACACCGGCAGGGCCGCCGTTTGTGGAAACACCAACACCGGCGTCAAGCATCATATTTTTGCTGACCATTGCACCAGCCGAGAAGCCGAGGGCTTGTTGCCCGGCAAACGTTGCGACGTGCCCGCCAAGCACGAATTTTTTGCCGTCAGGCATAGACACGCCCGACATCGCCATCGCGGATGCCACGCCACGGTTGGCGCGCGTGACGCCCTCCTCGACATGATCGATGCGCGAATTGGCACCCGAGATCGCCAGATCGACTTGTCCCTTGGTAATCAGATCATCGGCGAGCACCGCTGGTCCCGACCCGCCGATCACATGACCTCCCATGTTCATATTGCCGGTCATCAGGCCGCCACTGCGCTGCAACGCTCCATTCGCCGTGACTGCCGTTGCCGCTTGTTGCGTCTGGAGCGTGGCCACATTGCCTTCCGTCGCCGTCTGGCGACCATCGAGAGCTGCGATCTTGGCACCCTGCGTCGTCACGGTCGACGAGACAGCATTCAGCTGATCGAGGTTTACTGCGTCCGTGCCGAGCGTCCCCGCCGCGACGTTGCTGACCGTGCGTTCGGTCCCAACACCACCGACCGACACCGTATTGGCGCGCCCGCCATCGGTCGCATTGGACCCCAAAGCGACCGAGTTCAAGCCGCTGGCCGTGGCATTGTTTCCAAGCGCAACCGCATTAATGGTGCTCGCCGACGCGTTATACCCGTTGGCGACCGTGTAATCGCCCGTGGCGGTCGAGCCGGTGCCCACCGCGACAGCATCTGCTCCGCCAGCCTTCGACAGAAAGCCAACCGCCGTGGCCTGTGCTCCTGTTGCCGAAGCTGACGACCCCAGAGCGGAACTTTGATCACCCGCAGCCACAGCTGTATTTCCAAGTGCCACCGAACTGACGCCAGCCGACACCGTGCCATAGCCTAATGCTGTTGATCCCAATCCGGTCGACTTTGCCGTCGCGCCAAGCGCTGCCGACGATCCACCGGACGCGACCGCGTGATCGCCCGCAGCCGTTGCCGAAAGACCGCTGGCGGTGCTTCCCAGTCCCAGAGCCGTCGCACCGTCTTTTGAAGCCGTGGCGTACGGACCGATCGCCGAAGCGCCCGTGCCGGTTGCGCTGGATGCCATGCCAACTGCCGTTGCGATATAACCAGTTGCGGACGCGTTCGAGCCGAACGCCGACGAATAGTCGCCAGCTGCCGACGCGCCGTTGCCCGTTGCCGTCCCAGCAAATCCCGATGCGTTCGCATTGACGCCCAACGCCGTCGTATTGTTGTTGGTCGCCGTCGCGCTCACTCCGAACGCAGACGAATAGACACCCGACGCCTTCGACGAGACGCCGTAGGCAGCCGCAAGTCCGCCCGTAGCCGTCGACCCGGAGCCTGTCGACTGAGCCTGCGCCAGGGCAGGGCAGATCGCGCAGGCGGCAGCAACGCTGATCATGAGTTTCGTGAGAGTGCGCATCGTTTAATTTCCTTTTGGGACTTGTTGAGTTGCAACGCATCGGCAACGCTCGAAATCGGCACGCGCGCTCGTCCAGTGACCCGCATCGCGAGCTGGCAAACAGGCGGTCCAAATTGGTGTCTGCTGTTTTTCTAAGAGTGGGGGCCAGCGGCCCTCAATCGCTCTTCGTCCGGGCCAAACCAGATTTCGGTGACGCGAAATTTGCCGCCGACGCGCTTGCACTGCACGACGACGTCCACGAGCTGTTCGAGCAGCTGGCGAATGTCGCTGCGTTCGAGATCGCGGCCGGTCTGGGATTCCTTGACCAGCAAGGTCAGCTGCTCGAAGGCCAGCGCACATGAATTGGCGTGCACCGTTGTTATTGATCCGGGGTGGCCCGAGTTGACGTTGCGTAAAAAGTCGAACGCCACACCGTCACGGATTTCGCCCATGATGATCCGGTCGGGACGCATTCGCAGCGCGTTCCGCACCAGGTCACGGATAATAACGGCGTTTTTCCCTTCAAGGTTGGCCGGCTTGGT
>JAKPSO010000410.1 GCA_029571495.1 Pseudomonadota bacterium | reverse complement strand
GATAAAGTGTTGTGCGGTCCGCGATGTGATCGTAGTAGAACTGCCGATACAGGTTCAACGCGCCAGTTAGTTCACGTTCTGTCGGATCGCGCTCCAACACGTACCGCAATGACTTCCCGACGTGCGCCATCAAGCCTTTGCCGACGAAGGTCTTCACCGTATCGAGCGGAATCTCCGGCAAGTTCAGCGCTGTGAGGGTGAGGTTCACCGCGCCGCAAAGGTCGGGAATCGTGTCGAGCAGCGTGCCATCGAGGTCGATTGCGATCGCGCGGATGTCAGGGAGTTTCGTTCTCATGTCGCCATTTTGGCGCATGTGCTAACAACGCGTGCACGCGCGCTGCCTGATTCATTCCCGCTTGTCGTCACTACAATAGCACTGTGGCCGTGCATCGCGCGATGCGTCGCCTAGCCTCTCCACGCGCTAGTCTTGGTGTCGTGCGTGACGCGGCAAGCTATTTGAATCCCTCGTGCTCCCTCGGTGAATTGCATATGAACAAATTGATGATCGCGAAGCGCTGGATCGGCGCTTGGGTCGGCGTACGAGTGATTTCTCTGCCACTCGCGCTAACGTCGGGAGTTTTGTTTGCGGCGCCGACGTGTCCGTTTGATAACGGCGGGTCCGACGCGGTCAACGATGGTGTCGTGTTGACGCGGTACGCACTGGGCATTGCGGGCACACCACTGACTGCAAACACCCGCTACGCCAGTCTCGATCCTCTGCAAGTGAAAGCCAATATCGAATGCGAAGGTTGCGCACTCGACATCAACGGCGATGGCGTCGTCGATGCTGTTGATGCCGCCATCGTTGCTCGACATCTGGCGGGATTTCAGGGTGCGTCGTTGACGGCTGGGCTCGCTCTTGGGGTTGGAACACGCAGCACAACCGCGGCGGTTACCAGTTTTCTAGCGAACGGCTGCGCCGTCGGCGGCAATCTGAACGCCTTTGTGCAGGGAGGTAATGCGTTTGGCGCAACCGCTGTACTAGGAACAACTGACGCGCAACCCATCACCGTCAAGAGCGGTGGTAACGAAGCGAATCTCATATTGTCCGACGGCAGCGGTTTGCGAATTACCCGCGGAACATTGCCGCTAACGCCGAGCACCACGAATGGTGCATTGAGCAACTTCGTAAGCGATGGCGTGGTTGGAGCCGTCGTTGCAGGTGGTGGCACTCCCAGTGGCGGCAATGTGGTAACAGGGAATTACGGCGTGATCGGAGGCGGAGCAAACAATGGCGCCGACGTGTTTGGCACTGTGGCTGGCGGAAATGCCAATTTCGCCGCAAATTACGCTGCGATGGGCGGCGGCCAACTGAATCAAGCAACGGGCCTGTACAGCGTCGTTCCCGGCGGTCGGCGTAACAACGCGCTAGGCGATTACAGCATTGCGTCGGGGTCCGGCGCGACCGCAACCAATGCTTACGAGTTCGTATGGTCGGGTTCTTCAACCGGCTTCAATCCTGCGGCGGCGGGGATCTGGAGCGGCCAAACGGCGGGAACGTTTAACGCAAAGGCGGACAACGGCATTTACTTTGCGGCCGGAGCCGTGAACTGCAGCTTGTCCGCAGCAGCGACCGGTTGGCAGTGTTCCAGCGATCGTGATTTGAAAGACGGCATTCGCGCAGTTGACCCGAAGACAGTACTTGCGAAAGTCGCGAGTTTGCCCATTTCGACCTGGTTCATAAAGGGCTACGAACAATTGCATCTAGGGCCAATGGCACAGGATTTCCGAGCAGCGTTCGGATTGGGTGCGAGCGACAAGGTGATCAACAGCACGGATGCGCAAGGGGTCGCGCTCGCGGCAATTCAGGGCCTGCACGCGTTGGTCCTAGCAAAGGATGCTGAGATCGCCGCGTTACAGGCCAAGGCCAAGAAAGTGGATGCGTTGGAACGTGAGATTGCCGCAATTAAGCGAAAACTGAAGCTGCATTAGTTCTTTGCGGCTGTTGCTGAAATCATCTCAGCGCAGTTGGGCGCGCATCGCGTCAATCGCCGCGGCGTAGTCTTTCGCGCCGTAAATCGCACTGCCCGCAACGAACGTGTCCGCGCCGGCAGCGGCCACTTTGGCGATGTTGTCGGCCTTAATGCCGCCGTCGACTTCGAGCAAAATTTGTCGGCCTGACGCTTCAATGCGCTCGCGCGCTTCGGTGATCTTCGGCAGCACGCCGTCGATAAATTTTTGGCCACCGAAGCCCGGGTTCACACTCATGATGAGGACAAGGTCGAGTTTGTCGATCGTGTACTCGAGGTAATCGAGCGGCGTAGCGGGATTGAACACGAGCCCCGCTTTGCACCCGCATTCGCGGATGAGCGAAATCGTGCGGTCAACGTGTTCGCTGGCTTCAGGATGGAAGCTGATGATATTCGCGCCAGCCTTTGCGAACTCAGGGATGATGGCGTCGACGGGTTTCACCATCAAGTGCACATCAATTGGTGTGTTGCCGACATGCGGCTTGATCGCGCTGCACACCATCGGTCCAATCGTGAGATTGGGCACGTAGTGGTTGTCCATCACATCAAAATGGATATGGTCTGCCCCGGCGGCGATAACTGCGCGGACTTCATCGCCCAGGCGCGCAAAATCTGCCGACAAAATGGAGGGAGCGATCTTGTAGTTCGTCGGGTTGCGAGACAATGGAAGCCCTGTGAAAAAGAGTTGTGGATGGCGACGAGCGATCCCACCGAAACATCGTGAATCGCTACAGCATCAAAGTTGAACCGACCCCATTTTACTTGGCCGACCAGAGCGATACTCGGCGCGATCAATACACGTTCGCGTACCACATTCGCATCACCAATGACGGAGAAACCGCCGCGCAACTGATCTCACGACACTGGATCATTGTCGACGCCAATGAAAAGCGCGAGGAGGTTCGCGGCGCGGGCGTGATTGGAGAGCAACCTACGATCGCTCCGGGCGAATCGTTCGAGTACACCAGCGGCTCACAGCTGAAAACGCCCGTCGGAACCATGCACGGGAGTTATCACTTTGTGGCCGAGGATGGTGTGAGCTTTGATGTGCCAATTCCGAAATTTACGCTATCGGCGACGCGAGTGCTGCATTAAGCCATCGCATCATTACGGCTAACGTAACGCGTTTTTGTCTTGCCCCGTCTCTGCGGCTTTGCGAGTCGCTTCATCGTGCTCACGAAGCTTACGGTCGCGCTCGCCTGTGCCGCTCACAATCCACCAGATGAGCCCAATGAACAGGGCGCCAGCGGCAGCGCCTTCGACCAGAAATATCCAGAAACCGCTCTCAATCATGTTGGGTGTCGCAGCCTGATCGTGTTGTGAATTTTCAATTTTAGGCTTGGCGCACGTCTCGGCGCGGTCTGACTTTTACAATGCCCAGATGACCAAGCATCGCTTCTTGCAATTTCTCGATACCGTGGACGCCGTGATTGCGCGTGCGCTGACGGAGCCCGCGTTGCTTGACGAGTGTGAGACGGCGCTTGCCGCGTTGATCGCATACGATGATTGGCTGCCCGCTGAATTTGCGAAGCCCGTCGCCGAGAAATACCAAAGCTACGTGCTCTATGTTGATCCGCAGTCGCGGTATAGCGTGAGCAGCTTTGTCTGGGGGCCCGGTCAGGGAACTCCGATCCACAACCACACGGTGTGGGGCCTCGTGGGGGTGTTGCGAGGCGCCGAGCGTTGCGAAGAATTCCCGACGCCGGAATCGGTTGCGAGCGGTGCGTTACGTTGTGCGCATCAGCACAACTTGCCTCGCGGCGCGGTGGATCGCGTGTCGCCAACGATTGGAGACTGGCACCGCGTGAGCAATGCGCTTACGGACGCGCCGTCAATCAGCATCCACGTATACGGCGCGGACATTGGACGCGTGCATCGCAATTATTGGGACGAGGCGACGCGACGGGTGATGCCGATGGTGACGGGATACTCGAACGACCAACCGTGGATTACAGCGCGATGAATGACGTCTTGACCATCGCACGCAGCGGGACGCACACCGCCGTGACGCTCAATCGCCCGGACAAAGCCAACGCGTTGGCCGCTCCGTTAGTGGAGGCATTGCACGCGGCGATTTCCACGGCGACGAACGACGGCACGACGGTGTTCACCATTCAAGCCAACGGACGCAATTTTTGCGCGGGCTTTGATTTGTCGTCACTCGAGAACGAAACCGACGATACGATCATTCCGCGGCTGATGGATTTGGAGCGCATGCTGCAAGCGCTTTACTACGCGCCATTTGCGACGATTTCACTCATACACGGCGGCGCGTTCGGTGCCGGCTTTGATTTAGCGCTGGCGTGTGACTATCGGCTCGCATCGGTCGACGCGCGCTTTCGCATGCCCGGTTGGCGCATGGGCTTGGCGCTGGGTACGCGGCGCACGGCGCATCGTGTGGGCGCGGAGCGCGCGTTTGTGTTTTTGCGGGACGCGCTGATCATCAACGCACAGGAGGCGCTCGCGCAGCAGTTCGTTACTGAAATGGCAGATCCCGTGACTTGGCCGCGACGTGTTGAGGAAATTGCGGAAGCCAACGCCAAACTACCGCCCAAGTCGTACGCGCAGTTGAAGCGTTTGTTGCAGTCCGACACTGCCGAAGCGGATCTGCGCGATCTGCACTCGTCGCTTGTCGCCACGCCGTTGAAGCCTCGCATGCAGCGCTATGTTGCGTCACGCTCGTGAGTGCACAGGCGCGATTTGGCGCCTTCGATTTTCTCGTTGAAATTGCAACAGCCTTTTAGCGCTATCCGCCAGTCCACGGTCGGATCAGCCCAAATTTGCGGAAGGTCGACTTGAGGCGGAAAAATAAAAACGCCCGCAAGTAGCGGGCGTTTTGGGACGAAGAAGCTAAAAGCTATTAGCTCTTCTTCTTGAAGTCGTCGTGGCAAGCTTTGCAGGCACCGCCGACTGCGCCGAATTGCTTCTTGAAGCCTT
>JAKPSO010000400.1 GCA_029571495.1 Pseudomonadota bacterium | reverse complement strand
GTGCGCGTTTTCGCGCATCGCGACGACAGCCCCGAGAAACGTGATCCAGATAAACAGGAAGCGCGAGGCCTCCTCGGAGCTGATGATGCCGGAGTTAAACCCGTAGCGCAGCACCACGTTGCCGAACACCATGACCACCATCGTTGAGAGCATCACGACGAGCGTGACCTCGGCGAGCTTGAAGAACAGATCGTTGATTTTTTTCATGTGCAGAAAACAAAAACGCGCATGACCTCGAAGAAGTGCATGCGCGCTGGTTGATCAGGATGCGGAACTACTTGACGGCTTCAATCGCCTTCAGAAGCGTGGCACTGTTCTTCTCACCAAAGGTCTTCGCGATCGGGTCTGAAACGATCTTTTGGAACGGCGCCATGTCGACCGTTTCCACGACTTGCATGCCCGACTTCTTGAGATCCGCGATGACCTTGCTCGCGTTTTGTGCGTTCAGGTTGCGCTGATACGTCGCCGCTTCGCGCGCGGAGTCGACCATGATTTTTTGGTAGTTGGCCGGCAGGCTGTCGAACTTGGTTTTATTCATCGCAACAATCAACGGCGAGTAAATATGATTACTCACGGTTAGGTGTTTTTGCACTTCGTAGAACTTCGACGACCAGGTCACGTTGATCGGATGCTCTTGCGCATCAAATGTGCCCGTTTCCAGCGCGGTGTAGAGCTCAGAAATAGGCATCGGCGCGGGGTTCATGCCAAGCAGCTTGAACGCTTGAATGTGATACGGGTTCGGCGTCGAGCGAATCTTCAAGCCCTTCAAATCGTCCGGCGTGCGGACGGGGCGCTTGTTGTTGGTGAACGCGCGCCAGCCGTTTTCCCAGTACGACAAGCCTTTCAGGCCGTGTGGTGCCAGTTCGTCCAGCACGCTGGTACCAATCGAGCCGTCGAGCACGTTGTACGCGTGCTGCGCGCTACGGAATACGAACGGCAGCTCCATCGCGGCTGTGTTCGGCACGATGCCGTTGTAGTTTGATGCGCCGCTAGACACGATGTCGATCGTGCCGCCGCGCGTGCCGTTGATCATCGCAGCGTCGTTGCCAAGTTGGTTCGCCGGATAGACCGTAATTTCGACGTCGCCGTTGGTGCGCGCTTTGACTAGCTCTGCCAGTTTTAAGGCGGCCATATGCTGACCGTCAGTCGTGTTGACTGCGTGCGCGAGTTTTAGGTTGAATTTCGCGGCAAACGCCGCCGTGCTGAGGCCAGCGATTGCAAAGGCAACGACCAGACGTGAAAACTTCATAACTTCTCCTCTTGTTTGAATGTCGCGTCTGGCATGCCGCTCCGTTGCAGAGCATGCGTTCCGAAACCGACGTTAACTGTGTTCGCGCGGTCTCCTCGTTTGAACGTCAACAAACAACCGCGGCGGCATTGTCGCACGCCGTTCGCTGTGCGTTTATCGCACCGTGCCGAAATGCGGTTTTTTGAACCCGCTACACGCGCTCGACAATCAGCGCGATGCCCTGTCCCACACCGATGCACATGGTGCACAGCGCATAGCGGCCACCCGTGCGGTGTAGCTGGTTGATTGCGGTCGTCACTAGGCGTGCGCCGCTGGCGCCGAGCGGATGGCCGAGCGCAATCGCGCCGCCGTTGGGATTGACGCGCGCATCGTCGTCCGCAATGCCGAGGTCGCGCAGCACCGCGAGGCCCTGCGCCGCAAAGGCTTCGTTAAGTTCGATCACGTCGATTTGTGCGAGCGTCAAGCCCGTCAACGCGAGCACTTTGCGCGTCGCGGGTGCCGGTCCAAAACCCATGATGCGCGGAGCAACACCCGCAGTGGCCATGCCGACGACGCGAGCACGTGGCGTGAGGCCATTTTTCGCCGCTGCCGACTCGCTCGCGAGGAGCAACGCACAGGAGCCGTCGTTCACGCCCGACGCGTTACCGGCTGTCACCGTGCCATCGGGACGGACGACGCCTTTGAGCTTGGCGAGCGATTCGATCGAGGTGTCGCGCGGATGCTCGTCTTTGGAGACTATGATCGCGTCGCCTTTCTTCTGCGGGATGGAAACGGGGGTGATCTCAGCATCGAAGAATCCCGCAAGCTGCGCCTTCACCGCGTTTTGCTGCGAGCGTAGCGCCATGCGATCTTGCGATTCGCGGTCGATCTTGAAGTCCGCCGCGACGTTCTCCGCGGTCTCTGGCATCGAGTCGACGCCGTATTTTTCTTTCATCAGTTTGTTGATGAAGCGCCATCCAATTGTCGTGTCGTAGACCGCGTTGGTGCGGCTAAAGGCGCTGTCCATCTTGGGCATCACGAACGGCGCGCGGCTCATGCTCTCCACGCCGCCTGCGATCATCAACTGCGCCTCGCCACTACGGATCGCACGTGCCGCAGAGCCCACTGCATCCATGCCTGAACCACATAGACGATTGATCGTGGCGCCCGGCACATCAAGCGGCAATCCCGCAAGGAGCGACGACATGTGCGCAACATTGCGGTTGTCTTCACCCGCTTGATTGGCGCAACCGTAGAGCACATCAGTCACCGCAGCCCAATCGACATTCGGATTGCGCGCCATCAAGGCACGTATCGGAATCGCGCCGAGGTCATCCGTGCGCACAGACGAAAGCGCGCCGCCATAGCGTCCGATGGGCGTGCGAATGGCGTCACAGATGAAGGCTTGGGTCATGGCGAAATCCTGAAGAAGTTTTAACGGTGGCGACTATTTTTTATCAGGTGTTGGGTAAGCACCGCCCGCGCCACTTCACCGCACCTGAGAAATCAACGCTTTTTGACGCAGATTCCGCAGATTTGTGAGTTGATTTACGCAGATTTTTTGAAAATATGGACGTACGGATCAGCTCAAAAAATCAGCGGTCATCTGCGTTAAATCAGCGAAATCTGCGTCAAAAACTGAGTCAAATAGTTCAGTAAGTTTCCAAATGCAAGCGCCCGTCGCGCTTCAGATCCGCATGCAGTGTTTGCCAATCCATACCGTGCGCAATTGCGGCGTCACGCAGCACTTCGAGCACGCCCGCCTCCATGCCTTTGAGGCCGCAAACGTAGATGTAGGTGTTGCCGTCTTTCAAGAGCGCAGCAATGTCCGCCGCACGATCACGCATCAGGTCTTGCACGTGGCGCTTCGGCTGGTTCGGCGTGCGCGAGAACGCGAAATTGATGTCGATGAAGTCTTTCGGCAAATTCATGAGCGGGCCGAAATACGGCAGCTCTTTTTGCGAACGCGCGCCGAAGAAGAGCATGAGCTTGCCGCCCTCGTTCTTGCCGACACGACGACGCCGACGTTCGGTCATCGCACGCATCGGCGCGCTTCCAGTGCCGGTGCAGATCATAAGCAAGTTCGTGTTGGCGTGATTGGGCATCAAGAAACTCGTGCCGAACGGTCCAATGACTTGTACCTTGTCACCCTTCTGCAAATCGCAGACGTAGTTCGACGCGACGCCGCGCACGGGCTTGCCGTCGTAGTCCTCGGTGACGCGCTTTACGGTGAGCGAAATGTTGTTGTAATTCGGGCGCTCGCCGTCGCGTGGACTGGCAATCGAGTACTGGCGCGCGTGATGCGCGCGACCGTGGGCATCCACGCCGGGCGGAATGATGCCGATGGATTGGCCTTCGAGCACTGGGAACGGCACAGCGCCGAAATCGAGCACGATGTGATGCGTATCGCTATCGGTGCCGAGTTCGGTCACGCGGAAGTTCCCGCTCACTGTCGCCGTGATCGGCACTTTGTGGCCGTACAGATTCACGTACGGATGCGCGGCGGACCATGGCGGAACCGTTGAGCCGGACACGACCGCAATCGCGGAGTTCGCCTGCGTGAGCACTTCGGCCTCGGCGACGGGTTGCGCGCTCGGCTCCGTTACGGCGGCTGTCGCGACGACACCCGTCGGCAGCGCTTTTTCGGGTGGCAATTCGTCCCACGTGAGCTGCTCAGCTACTGTGTACGGCGCGATCTTCAACACCGTGCGCCAGTTGTCAATGGCCCCCGTCGGACATGGCGAAATGCAAGCCATGCAAGGCGTGCATTTTTCGGCATCGACCACGTAATTGCGCGAATCGTGCGTGATCGCCTTGACCGGGCAGGCTTCCTCGCACGTGTTGCAGCGGATGCAAATCTGAGGGTCGATCAGGTGCTGTTTGAGCGCCTCAGGTGCAGCGATGTCGGTCATGAAAAATCCTCGTTGTGGAGCCTTTTTACCCGAAGCGAAATGACGGTGGTCGCACGCGTTCGCTTGGC
>JAKPSO010000387.1 GCA_029571495.1 Pseudomonadota bacterium | reverse complement strand
TTGGCTAAGCTCGCCATGAAATGGCTCGGCTTTGATGTTGTTGCGGCGCAGCTTTTCGGCCACGATTTCGGCGGCGTGTTTGGTAGCAACGAACACCAGTACGCGGCTCCACTCAGCATTTAGCAGTAAATGCTTCAAGAGTTGCGTACGTGCGCTCCCATCGACCGCAATCGCGCGTTCCGAAATGTCCGGTTTCGCAACTTCGGTGGCAGCCACATCGATACGCAGCGGATCGCGCAGCAGGACCGCCGCGAGCGCTTCGATCGCGGGTGGGAATGTCGCCGAGAAAAAAAGCGATTGCCGTTCTGGCGGAAGCATGCGCAAGATGCGTTGCAATTCTTCGCCGAAGCCAAGGTCTAGCATACGATCCGCTTCATCGAGCACCAGCGTGGACAGCGAAGAAATTTGCAACGCGTTGTGGTCGATCAGGTCAAGCAAGCGGCCCGGCGTTGCAACCACGATGTCCGCACCGCCGCGCAAACTCATCATCTGCGGGTTGATCGACACACCACCGAACAACACCGACACTTTGATTCGCTTAGTGAGGTAAGTCGTCAAACCTTTGAAGGTTTCGCCCACTTGGACCGCCAGCTCGCGCGTAGGAACAAGCACCAAGACGCGCGTACGAGTGCGTTCGTCCCGTTTGCCGAGTGGCGCGCCAATAATGTGTTGCAGCAGCGGCAAGGCGAACGCCGCCGATTTCCCCGAACCCGTCTGCGCTAGGGCGACAACGTCGCGCCCGGACACAATCGCCGGGATCGCCGCACGCTGAATAGGTGTCGGTTCGGTATACCCTTTTTCGCTAAGGCCGCGCAAAAGGGCGGGGGCGAGGTTCAGTGCGGCAAATGACATGCCGCGATTATCGACGACGCCGTTGATCCCACCGGAGCCGTCCGCAGGGCGCAGGCAGCGAAGCGCGAACGCTACAGCGAAGACGGCGGCGACGGCACAACGTACCCGCAACGCTCAACCATGAATCCCACGACCTTCTTCGCACTGTTGCGCGGCGGCTGAAACGCGATGTTATTGGCAGCAGCTTGCGGTGTAAACCCCAGTTGCAGGCGAGTAATAAACAGTCCGTCGATCAACGGATTCATCACGCCATCACCATCAACGTCGTAGCAGTTGGGTGGCGGTAAGGCATCGCCACCCGCGCCATCGAGTTGGACAACGATTTGCGCGGGGGTCACGCCGGATGGTTGGGCGGTACAGGTCATCGTTGCGGATTTGTTGCCGTTGCTGGATGGGCGGAATTGCACCAGCAGTTGGCCTGTAGATCCAGGCGCTGCGCTGAGCGGATCGGGCAGGCGCATGAAATCGCCCGGGTTTGCGCCGCTCATCACGCAGGCGTTGGCGGCGAAACCGATGTTTTGAGTATTCGATGTAGGCGCGAAGACGACCACCGGATACGCGTAACTTTGCGTATTTGCGGGAATTGTTGGGAAGTGGATAAACGTCGGTGCGAAGGAGTATTGCAATGGCGGTGCAGACTGCTGCAGCGTGAGCGACGCGGCGGTGATGGCTCCCGTGTCGAGCTCGCAGTTGTCGACCACCTGTAGTGTCCAAGTGCCGTTAAGGACGGCGGCGGTAGTTAGGCTGCTGTACGCCGCAAGAAAATTGGTGGGGGTCGGGGGATTGACCACCCCGTCGCCACCCACGGGCGTCGTGGCGTAGGTGCCTTCGAGGATTGGAACAGCTGTGGTGGTAGCGCTCGCGACCGTCCAGATGTTGTTCGTGGTGATTGCCGGGTCGACAAATACGTAGGTGCCCGACAAATTCGCGCTGGTACCGTTGGCCGTTGCCGTGGTCGCGCCGATGCGACCGAACAACGGGAAGCTGATGCCGGTCGGGGAAATCAGTGTCGCCGTGATGTCGCCGCCCCAGTTGTGGGTCGTCCCGAACGTCATGCTGACGCGAATATCGGTCAACGCCGT
>JAKPSO010000930.1 GCA_029571495.1 Pseudomonadota bacterium | reverse complement strand
CTGAAGTAGCTAAACGGAATCGAAATCACGCCGGTGACCACGGAGAGCAGGGCGACAAGCGCCACTTCGCGCAGCACGGGCATATCGGCCAGCGGGGCCGTGAGGTTCCACAAGCGACTAAGCCCACCGAATAGTATGAGTGCCGAGACGATCAAGCCCACCGCCGCTTCGACCTTGCCGAGTTTTCCTTTGGACAGCGTGTAATCTGCGGCGCGCTGATGGTCGGCCAAATCAATGCGCTCGGCAAATGGCGCCGGGACTTCGTCTCGCCACGACGCGACGCAGTTCAAATGGCGATTCAGCAGCCAACGTTCAACGAAATAATGCAGCAGCATTGCCGCCATCATGATCGTGGCGAAGGTGGTGGCGAAGGACGACGGATTGACGACGGTCTCGGTAGGCATGCGCTGTGGGAAAATCAGATTAGCCTAATTGTTGACGATTTTGGTTAAACGCGGGTTGCGCTGTGGTTTTCGCGTTGATGGATAACCATCCCCACCCCGGCCCTCCCCTTGAAGGGGAGGGGTCACTGCTGCTCACCGTTCACTGCTCACCTGTTCAAAAAGATGTCTCAAAATCAAAATCACCTCGTCTGGCTCGATATGGAAATGTCCGGGCTTGACCCTGAGGTTTGTCGGGTGTTGGAGGTAGCCATCGTCATCACGGACAAAGACCTGAACACCGTCGCCGAAGGCCCGGTGCTGGTGATTCACCAAAGCGATGCCGTGCTCGAAGCGATGGACGAGTGGAACAAGAACACGCATGGCCGATCGGGATTGATCGAAAAGGTGAAGGCGTCGACGCTGTCTGAAGACGAGGCGTCGAAACAAATGATTGAATTTTTGGCACATCACGTGCCGAAGGGCGTGAGCCCCTTGTGTGGCAATAGCGTGCACCAGGATCGTCGCTTCATGGTGCGTTACATGCCGAAGCTTGAGGACTATTTTCACTACAGAAATCTCGACGTGAGTACGCTGAAGGAACTTGCCGCGCGCTGGGCCCCGGCAGTGAAGAAAAGTTTCCAGAAAAAAACGCGGCACACCGCGCTCGCAGACGTCTACGAGAGCATCGACGAACTGAAACATTACCGCGACCACTTCATTAAGTTGCCTCCCACCGACGCGGAGCCGGTTTGAAGTTTTGCTCGACTTGCGGCAGCGCGGACATCGCGCTTCGCGTCCCCGAAGGCGATCACCGCGAACGCTTTGTCTGCGGCGCTTGCGGCGCGATTCACTACAAGAATCCGCTGATCGTGTGCGGTGTGATTCCCGTCTATGGCGACAAAGTGATGCTCTGCCGTCGCGGCATCGAGCCTAGATACGGCAAATGGACGCTGCCCGCGGGTTTCATGGAAAACAACGAGACCGTTGAGGAGGGCGCGCAGCGCGAACTGCTCGAAGAATCGCTGGCGACGGTGACGCTCGGGCCGCTGCTCACCGTGCTCTCGGTGCCCTACATTTCGCAAGTACACATGATGTACGTCGGCACGATGGCCGAGCCGACCTTTGGCGTGACGCCGGAAAGCACGGAGATTGCACTGTTCGACGAGGCGGAGATTCCGTGGAAAGAGATCGCCTTTCGGACGGTATCGAGATCTTTGGAACACTTTTTCGCGTGCCGCAGTGCCGGAAAGTTCACGCTTTTGAATGCGAAGATCGGGTAACAGCTTTTTTGAACTAACGGCCGATCCGTGGTCGTTAGGTGCAAAAAATTCTCATTGTCGACTTACGAGGTAAATGCCATGAAACGACCGCGCTGTAGCCGTTGGAGTGAAAAAGCTGTATTCGCATGTGTAGCGCTCGCAGCGTCGCTCGCCGCGCCGATGACCGCTACGGCGCAGGACGCGACGTTTGCCGTGAAATCGCTCACGCCCGAGGTTGCACTCACCGCTGCGAAGGCCGCGCTGGAGCATTGCCGCAAGCAGGGCTACCAAGTTGCGGTCGCTGTCGTTGATCGCGCGGGCTTGGTGCAGGTGTTGCTGCGTGACCGATTTGCTGGTGCACATACGCTCGACTTGGCGCCGAACAAAGCATGGACCGCCGCCAGTTTCCGCATCCCGACGGCGACGCTCGCGACGGAAACGCAAGCCGGAAAACCGATGAGCGCGATCCGCAGCCATCCGAAAGTCGCCGCGCTCGGCGGCGGGCAGGTGATCGAGGCGGCGGGCTCGGTGCTCGGCGCGATTGGCGTCTCCGGAGCGCCGGGCGGCGTCGAGGATGATGCTTGCGCCAAGGCGGGGATCAAAGCAATTGCGGACGCGATTGAGTTTTGAGGGTTTGTATTGGCCTTGCGCGGCTGCGTCTCAGGGCGGTCCTTATTCTTGCCACAGATTCACACAGATGAACACGGATTTTTCAGCGACTGAATCTGTGTTCATCTGTGGAAATCTGTGGCTAAAGAACTTTTGCGGTTACTTTCAGATTCCTTGTGTCTAAGTTCAATTCACAGACATTGCCTATGAAAAAAATTGCCCATATTTTCCGAAGCGCCGCACCGCATTGGGTAGGCAACGGTTTTCATGTGAACAATTTGTTCATTTACGAGCAGGCCGCGCAGGCATTGAGCCCGTTTCTGATGCTCGATTACGGCGCGCCGAACACATTCGCGCCGTCGACGGAGCAACGCGGTGTGGGGCAGCATCCGCACCGTGGTTTCGAGACCGTGACGGTCGCTTATCAAGGCGAAATTGAGCATTACGACTCCGAGGGCAATCGCGG
>JAKPSO010000382.1 GCA_029571495.1 Pseudomonadota bacterium | reverse complement strand
TACCGCGCGTGTTGGCAGCGCGGCCTGACGGGTGGCTGCAACCTGTATCGCGTCTCGCCGATGCAGCCGGACACGCCCGAGACGGTGGGCCACGCGGCAGCCGTCGCGGCGTCGCTGCGACCCGAGCAATTTCGCGTAAGCGTCCCGACGCAAGTCATCTGGGGGATGGGTGACAAGGCGCTGCATCCCGTGCTGCTCGAAGGCATCGAAACACACGTGCCCGACCTGCGCATTCACCGCATCGAAGGCGCGGGGCATTGGGTCGCGCGCGAACATGCGGACGAAGCAAATGCGGTGATTCGACGGTTCTTGAACGAATGATTGGCTGCGAATGCTCGATACGGCTTCTGGCGTCTAACGGCTATTCAGCGGTCGTTTAAGCGTAATTTTTCATTAAGTCGACTTCTCAATTTTTAATGCCTGCGTGGCCGTCAATTGGCCGCTAGCAAGAAAAAGCTATATGTGCTTGCGAGATCAAGCGCCGTCGTGCGCACGGGCGCACTCGCTACACTTTCTGTCATGAAAACAACCCTCTCCCTCGCCACCATTTCCGATTGGTTGGGCCGCGAAGTCGGACCGTCGGAATGGGTGACCATCACGCAAGAACGCATCAACCAATTCGCCGAAGCCACAGGTGACCATCAGTGGATTCACATCGACGCCGAGCGCGCCGCCAAAGAGTCGCCCTTCGGCACTACGATCGCGCACGGCTATCTGACACTCTCGCTGATTCCGATGTTCAAGACCGAGTGCATGGACTACGGCAACATCAAAATGGGCGTGAACTACGGGACCAATCGCGTGCGCTTCATGACTCCGGTGAAGGTGAATTCGCGCGTCCGTGGTCGCTTCAAACTGCTAGAAGCCGAACCGATTAAAGGCGGCGTGCAAATGGTGTGGGAAGCAACGGTTGAAATCGAAGGGCTCGCGAAGCCCGCCTGCGTCGCCGAGATCGTGGCGCGTGTATACGCGTAGCGTGAGTTCGCTCCGCAAATGAACGCGATGGCGTCGATACGCCACTACATCGCCACCGCGTTTCGGTGGCAACGCGGACGGCAAGGCACGGGCTACGACAAGATGCTGCTGTTTACCGCGCGCTGGCCGCTGCCGTTTGATAGCTACTTGATTCGCTACCCCGACGGTTCGGCGATTCCGCCACACACTGACCCAGTGCAATCGGGCAGACATTTTCGACTGAATGTGATTTTGAAATCACCGAAGTCAGGCGGCGAATTCGTTTGTGCTGAGCCGATCTTCTCCAGCAAACGCATCAAGCTCTTTCGGCCCGATGCGTGCGAACACAGCGTCACGCCGGTTGTTGGCGGCAGTCGTTGGGTGTTGTCAATCGGTTGGGTGCGAGCCTAGTACGCTAGGCATTAATCTGCGCGACCTCCTCTGCCGTCAGCCATCGCCACTCCCCGAGTGCGAGCGCCGGATCGAGCTTGAGGCCGCCAATTTGCGAACGATGCAGCGCTTCAACGCGATTGCTGACCGCTGCGAGCATACGTTTGACTTGGTGATACTTGCCTTCGGTCAAGGTGAGCCGAATATGCGTGTCGCTCACGCGCTCACACGCGACCGCCGCCACGGGCTCGGGGTCGTCGTTGAGCAACACGCCGGTGAGCAACGCCTGCACTGCTACGTCGTCCACCGCGTGCTTCGTCGTAACCTCGTACACCTTGTTCACATGATGTTTCGGCGAGGCCATGCGGTGAATGAATTGCCCGTCGTCTGAGAGGAGCAGCAAGCCCGTCGTGTCTTGATCCAATCGTCCGACAGCTTGCACGCCGTTGACCGACGATTTCGTCGGGCGCGTGCGCAGCGGCATGGGCAACAGCTCATACACGCTAGGCCAGTGTTTCGGTGCTTGCGAGCACTCATAGCCCGCGGACTTGTTGAGCATGATGTACGCGCGTTCGACGAAACTCCACGGCTCGCCATTGACCGCAAATTGCAATCCGTCCGTCGCAAATTCTGCATCCGGCTTGCGCGCGGTTTCACCTGCAATCGCGACAGCGCCGCGCTCGATCAACGCGGTGCATTCGCGGCGCGTGCCGAAGCCTTGGGTGTAGAGGATTTGTTGGAGTTTCACTGCATCAAATTTGCGGGAGCTGAACAGGTCACGTCTCCCCTGCACAGTGGGGGAGATGCCCGCAGGGCAGACGGGTCGAAGTGACCTGTCGCCGTGCATGCGTCAACGCGTAGTCGAGCAACCCCGCCGGCGCTAGGCGCCACCTCCCCTACTTCGCAGGGGAGGCAACCCATCCGCGTCACTTCGCAGCCATGCGAATTGCGCCGTCCAAGCGAATCACCTCGCCGTTGAGCATCACGTTGTCAAAAATGTGCATCGCCATCGCCGCAAATTCCGTCGGGCGACCGAGGCGCGGTGGGAACGGTACCGACGCGCCGAGGCTTGCCTGCACTTCGGCGGGGAGCGAGGCCATCATCGGCGTCTCGAACAAACCCGGCGCGATGGTCATCACGCGAATACCGAAGCGCGCCATCTCGCGTGCGATCGGCAAGGTCATGCCGACGACGCCAGCCTTCGACGCGCTGTACGCTGCTTGCCCGATTTGGCCGTCGAACGCCGCAACCGACGCCGTGTTCACGATCACGCCGCGTTCGCCCTCGGCCAAAGCGGGGAGCGCTTGCATCGCGGCGGCCGCTTGATTGATCAGGTTGTAAGTTCCGATCAAATTAATCGCCACCACTTTACTGAACTGCGCGATGCCGCTCGGGCCTTCTTTGCCCACGACCTTCTGCGGCGAACCCACGCCCGCGCAGTTGATGAGGCCGCGCAGCTCGCCCATCGCCGTCGCCGCAGCAATCACGGCCTTCGCGTCCGCCTCGTTAGTGACGTCGCATTTCACGTATTGACCGCTCAATTCCGCAGCCACCGCCGTGCCGTCCTGAATATCGGCGAGCAACACTCTCGCGCCCTTAGCCGATGCCGCACGCGCCGCCGCAGCGCCCAACCCCGACGCACCGCCGGTAATGATGATGACCTTGCCAGATAAATCCATGTTTGCCTCTCGCTATTCAGTGATGAAGTTGACGTAAACGTTAGGTGTGATTATCGGCGAGATGGAAGTTTCGCGTCGAACGTTGCGCGTTGCTGCGTAGGCTGGGTTGGTAACCCAGCAGGTGCGACGGCGACGTTGATCGCTGGGTCGTGACCCAGCATAGGCGCTGGCCCAAGAAATGTTGCCCCCCCGGTTTCATCTATATCATGGGAAACAATTGGCGTTTGGCCTATTCTGCGTTTGTCACCTCGCTAAGAGTCGGCGATAGTTTTCTTCACGCGCACAAATGAAAAACAAACTTATTCGCAGCGCTTCCCACAACTGGACGCATTCCTTCATGAGCGACACCAACTGCGTTGCTGGTGCCCCAGTCTACGAAGAACTTTATGCGCTGGCGCGGCAGAACCGCCCCGAGCCCGTCGTCATCTCGTGGATTCCGGTGAAGGATCACGAATTGGAAGCGTTGTCGCAAAACGTCGTGACCGGCATACTTGCGTATCGTCACCGACTTGATGACTACCTTGTCCGAAACAAAATTGAGAAATCGGCGATCCAAGAAATGCGTACCGAGGTTTACGTCGAGGACACGTTTCGCCTTTATGTAAGGTCCTACGCGCGTGACATTGCCGGAAAAGAATACGTTTCACTCGTTTGGAATTAGCTGGTGGGCGGTTTTTAGCGCTCTGCATTCGCGCACCACAGACGCCACGCGTAACCGCCGTTCAATTACTGACTACTCCGCGCCACCTCCACAATCCGTCGATACTTCTGCGTTTCGCGTGCGACGAATCGTGCAAGCTCTTCGCCGGGCGCGCCGGTGACGTTAGCGCCAGCTTCTGAAAGTTTCGTGCGCACGGCTGCGTCGGTGGGCGTGGCGAGCATCTCTTTTTGCGATCGATCTACGATGGCTTTTGGCAACTTGGCTGGCGCGACGAGGCCGAACCACACGCCCATGTCGACGCCTTGGAGCGCTTTGCTTTCGGTCAACGCAGGAATGTCCGGCGCGGCCTTTGAGCGCGCGATGTGCGTGCTGCGTGTGGAGATCGCC
>JAKPSO010000373.1 GCA_029571495.1 Pseudomonadota bacterium | reverse complement strand
CTCTCGCCCGCGTACTTGCGAGCGCCAGCACTGGCTTGCAGGATCACCGGCGCGCCGGTTTCGTCCGCGGCACTCATCACGGCCTGCACTTGCTCAAGATTGTTGACGTTAAACGCCGGGAGGCCGTAGCCGTTGCTGGCGGCGTGGTCGAGCAGTTCGCGCATGGAGACGAGAGCCATTTGGGTGTTCCTTGGTTGGGTCGGTAGTTGCGTGTAGGCACCCATTTTAGGAGAGTGCCACTTTCCGCAAGCTTACCGTCGCGCGCCGCGCCGCCGCAGCTGGGCGACGACCAGCGATACCGCGACGCCGAACAAAATCGACCATTCCAGCGGGACGAGTAAGGTTGCGAAAAACGTCGCGAGCAACGTGATGCGCTCAAATCTGTCGTGTAGAAGGTGCGAAATTTCGCGCGTGTCAATGAGATTCCACGCCACGAGAAACAAAATCGCCGCCACCGCCGCCAGCGGCAAATACTGCGCGAGCGGCGCGACAAACACCAAGATCGCCACCAAAAACACCGACGCCATGATCGCGGAGAACGGCGTCACCGCGCCCGCCGCAACGTTGACTCCGGAACGATTGAACGACCCGCTTGCGGGGTAAGCGGAGAAAAACGAACCGACGATATTGGCCAATCCTTGCCCGAAAAATTCTTGATTGCCGTCCAGCTTTTCTTTGCGGCGGATCGCCAGCGCCTGGGCGATCGACACGGCCTCCGCGAGCGCAAGAAACGTCATCGCGATCGACGGCACCAAGAGCGATTGCAGCGTCGCAAGCGAAAGATCAGGCCGCGAGAGCGGAGGCACCGCACCGGGGAGTGCATCCACCGTCTTCAAGGCGTACGCGGCGTCTACGTAACGTGCCATCGCGGCCACGACGGAGCCTACGATCACGGCAACCAGCATCGCTGGTACTTTGCGATTGAGCGGCTGCCACAGAATTGCCGCGAGGAGCGTCAATACGCCGACGAGCACGGCGACGGGTTTGACGTCACTGGTGTGCGCGAAAAATTGTTGCAAGGTTTGCCAGACGTTTGATCCACGCGCAATGTCGATGCCGAAGAAATTGCGGATCTGTGAGTTCACAATCAAGACCGCCGCACCCGCCGTAAAGCCCACGATCACGGTGTGCGACATGTAATTGATCAGCTTACCTGCGCGCGCCAGTCCGAGTAGAAGTTGCCACGCGCCGACCATGAACGCGAGTGTGATCACAAGTTCGATATAGCGCGGCGATTGCGGAGCGGCAAGGGGCGCGATGATCGCGAGCACCGTGAGTGAAATCGCATTGGCCGGGCCCGTCACCATGACTCGCGACGAGCCAAAGAGCGCTGCTATGACGCAGGGAATCATCGCTGCGTAAAGGCCGAATGCGGGCGGCATTCCGGCGAGGGTCGCGAACGCGACTCCTTGCGGCAGCACGACAATCGCGCCCGTGAGGCCCGCGAACACGTCGGCGCGCACGACAGTCTTGTCGCGCAGCAGCGGCAACCAATCGAGGAACGGAAGGAATCGTCGCACGAGTTAGACGCGCTGCTGCCCGTGATAAAGCCGTACAACATGCTCGGCTTCTGCGAAGAACAACCAGCGCTCGACGA
>JAKPSO010000340.1 GCA_029571495.1 Pseudomonadota bacterium | reverse complement strand
CAAGGTCGTCTTGCCAGCACCATTTGGGCCAATCACACCTACTACACGGCCCGGCGCAACCGTGACGTCGACGCTATTTAATGCAACGGTAGAACCATATTTTTTGGTTATGCCGCGCGCTTCGATGCAGTTCATATGTTTCGCTGCTCCGTTACGTGTTTGCCGCAACGGCTTCGTTGGAAGCTAGACCCGGTAGTTCGTCGGCCTTGATTCCGAGCCGTTCAATGGTCGCCCAAATCTTGGGCCATTCTTGCGTCAAAAATCGCTCGCGCTCGTCACGGGCCAGCGCGCGTCGCGCATCTGGACGCACAAACATTCCGACGCCACGGCGAGATTCGACGAAGCCCTCATCGGCCAATTGTTGATACGCCTTGAGCACCGTGAGGTGATTGACGCGACTTTCGACAGCCACCACGCGCACCGAAGGCAGCGCGTCGCCCGCCTTGAGCGTGCCGTCCAAAATCATGACGATCACGCGCTCGCGAATTTGTCGGTAGATCGGTTGGCGGTCATTCCAGTCAGCGTTCATAAGGTGGCCCGCTTCAAGCGAATTTCGTTGAGATGAGATATTGTGTTGTATTTAACTATATCGTAAGATTTGCATCAAGCGAATCACCCTACACTCGAATTTCGCGATTTTTGTAGCCATTCGTAAGCCTTTTTTGTCGCTCGCAACCATCTTTTCATACGACGGAGTCTTCTGCATGCGTGCACTTTTTTCTCTTCTTGTTGTCGGTTTCGTGCTCGGCGGTACGCCTGTTCAAGCACAACCTGCAAAAGCATCCAGCCTGTTTGGCGTGTGGGCGGTCGACGTTTCGCGCCTGCCGATGCCACCACAGGCGCGTCCGAAGAGCGTGACCATCGCGTTCACGCAAGCCCCGAACAGTGGTCTAACGACACGCGTCGACGTGACCGACGCCAGCGGCGCGCAAACATACGCCGAAGGCACTTCGGCGCTCGACGGCACGCCTGCACCGGTGCAAGGCAACTTGGAAGCCAATGTTGCCGCCACCACCATGCCCGTGCTTGGTGTGCTCGTGATGCAGCTCGGGCGCGGTGGAACGCCCGCGTCAACGCGCATCTACGCTCTAGCGGACGACGGCAAATCGATGATTGAGACATCGGCGTACTTTGGATCGGACGGCCGCCCCATCCTACGAACCCACTATTTTTCGCGTGTGACACCACGATGACCTAGCACGTCGCCCACACTTGCTTCGCACCGGAAGCAGTTGGCCCTGAGCGCAGCGAAGGGTTTGAATCACCTCAAACCAACAGCTTTTCTGACAAACGCTTGTCTAAATAATCGTTTTAGGCTAGTTTGCTGGATTTAAGTACGAACAGTCGGCGAGCGCGGGTGTGAGAAGTGTATTTCGTAGGGGGTTAAGCCGTTGAGTATTTTGCGAGGACGGCGGTTGATCAAGTCTTGGACGTGAGCGACGTATTCATCGGAGTAGCCGTCCATCGAGGTGCCCCGAGGAAAGAACTCGCGCAACCAGCGGTTGACGTTCTCGCAGGAGCCGCGCTC
>JAKPSO010000335.1 GCA_029571495.1 Pseudomonadota bacterium | reverse complement strand
TTCTCGCGCGTTGAGCTGTAGCCCGTAGAATTCGAGGTGCCATAAACATGACGAATATTCCCAATGCATGGATCGTTATCGATCATAACCTTGGCGTCGACCAGCGACTTGCGCCTTTTGTTCTGGTTATGAAGGGCGAACGCTCTTTGTATAAAGCTGTCAGCGACAATGATTGGTTTGTAATTCTCGACACTGCTGGCCTCGTCAAGCGTGTTGGGCGTATGCAACGAGTTCGTTCAGACCTTATGAACACAACGTTCTATTTCGATCGCATCATATCGGCCGAGAAGCCGATCGGGATTGAAAGTACTTCGCTCTCTCGCCCTAGTTCCGGAAGCATTGGTCGCATTCAATGGACAGACTTCGTCGTTGCACTTCACCGGGCGTTTAGCAAGACAATCGCCGAAGTACCTACGATCGATAATCAATCTTATATACGTGAGTTACTGCAACTTGCAGTGATGGATGATTTGCTTGGTCCGGCGGGTGGCCCCCATGAACGTATCGTGGATATGGGCGTGCGAGATCGTTATTTAGTGGGTAAATTGGCGCCTCGAGAGGCGCCAAAAGCTGGCATTGAGGGGCTTGAAGGGCCGCTTGCAAATGAAGAAGCTGAGGAGCCAACTGATCCTAAAGCCCCTGGTCTGCATGAACCTGGTGCAGAGTTTGGCACTGCTACCGGCCGTGTCGAGCCTGAGTCGGACGCTACAGATGAAATTGATGCTGCCAGCAACCAATCACTAGTTCCTAGTAGTCTCGGCATGACTTTTTGCGTGGATGGCGACGCTGAACGGATCGAAATAGAGGCGAGTTGGGGGCGCTACGATCGCAGTAACGAACATGAGATATTCCGCACTCGCAGGAATAAGGAAACGGGAGCTGAGGAACAGACCAAGGCAAAAGTCTGGCAACGAATACCATGTGGCGGAAAGTTGGTGCTACCGCTCAGTGAAGGCATGATTTCTCATCAGGCGCCGGACAAGAACTATCCCGAAATACGAGTGCAAGGCTCAGTTCGTCCGAAGAACGCGAATGGCGATCGTCTCGTGACACTGTTCCTGGTCAATACGCAGGAAGAACCAGAAACTAACCGCGATACGGCCTGGGTGTTTCAGCCGGAGCTGATGGTTCGCGCGGAGTCAAATGCGTCCAAGCGCGACATTTTCCGACGCAGACCTGTGCTTGATGCCAACGGCATGGATCCGGAACGTGAGTCGCTTGAAATGATTTACCGCAATCGAGTTGAGTTCGCAGTGGGACACGGTGTCGCCATCCATGCTGTAACAGCCGAGGACGTAACTCTCGCCACGGAAGTACGCACAACGATCATGCCGCAGTACGAGGTACAGGTAACCGAGACGCCGGGGTTAGATCCTTCAGATCGTCCAGCAATGAAAAGTATGGTGAGCAGTGGCTTACTCGACATGCAGCGCCTCGCCACTCTGGAAATTGATCCGCTGGTCGAGGCGTTGAACCTATTGACCAAAGATTACGCAGCGTGGATAGGTGAGCAAAGTGCCCGAATTGGCGTTGACGTGGTTGGTTTCGATTCGCAGTCCCAACAGGCGATGGATCGATGCAGCGGTGTGCTGACCCGATTGAAGCAGGGCATAGATACTCTAAAGAAAAACGAAAAGGCACTGGCTGCCTTTCGGTTCGCCAATATGTCGATGGCGACTCAGCGTGTACGTAGCCAATACGCCCTGGAAGTGCGCCGCGGAAAGGACGTAACCGTCGAACAATTTGATGTGTTGAAGAACCGCAGTTGGCGTCCGTTTCAGTTGGCTTTTCTGCTGCTCTCCATTCCATCGCTTGCTGACCCAAACCATGCGGATCGCGTTCAACCTGTCGAAGCCTTTGCGGACTTGATTTGGTTCCCAACGGGCGGAGGCAAGACCGAGGCATATCTCGGTGTAGCGGCTTTCACCAT
>JAKPSO010000277.1 GCA_029571495.1 Pseudomonadota bacterium | reverse complement strand
TGAGACGAGGTTGTTAAGCCGGAGCGGGCAACTTGCGCGAATCGAGCGCGCGTTCGTCAATCGGCAAATGCACCAGCGCAGCAAAAATGCCGAGCGCGATGGTCAACATCCAAACCGTGTTGTAGTTGCCCGTGGCATCGTAAATTTTCCCGCCTAACCACGCGCCAAGAAAGCTGCCAATCTGATGCGAGAAGAACACGATTCCACCGAGCATGCCCAAGTAGCGCACACCATAGACCTGAGCAATGATGGCGTTAGTGGGTGGTACGGTAGAAAGCCACAGAAAGCCGATAGCGGCAGCGAACACGTAGACGCTCCACTCCGATAGCGGCAACAGCAAGAACGCTGTGATGACCACCGAGCGCATGAAGTAAATGAACGAGAGCACGTAACGCTTCGGCATCTTGCCCGCGAGAACGCCGGCCATGTAAGTGCCCACACAATTGAACAGCCCCACAAGCGCGAGCGCGGTCACGCCGACGCGAGCCGGGATGCCCTTATCGAGCAGGTACGGCGTTAAGTGCGCGCCAATGAACACGACTTGAAAACCGCACACAAAGTAGCCGAGCGTGAGCAACGTATAGCTGCGGTCACCAAAAGCTGTTCGCAACGCTTCGCCCGCGCTGGCTTGACGAACTGTCGAAGTCGCGGCGGGGAGTTGCCCCTCCTTGCCGAGCTTCGCAAAGTACCAGCCGAGTGGCGCAATGGTCGCCGTTATTAGAGCCAGACCGGTGAGCGAAAAGGCCCAGCCGTTGTGCGTGATGAACCATTGCCCAACCGGAATCATCAGAAACTGTCCGAACGAGCCGGCAGCTGCGCTGATCCCGAACGCCCACGCACGCCGTTCCGGCGGCACCATCTTGCCGAGTACGCTGTAGGCTACCGAGTACGTGGTGCACGCGATCGCAGCGCCCATCAATACGCCGCCTGAAATCGCCAGCGTCAACGTGCTCGTCAAATTCGCAGTCCATACAAGACCCACCGCGTAGAGCGCCGCACCGGCCATCAGCACGCGCTTCGCGCCGTAACGATCCGCGATGTAACCGACGAACGGCTGCGTGGCACCCCAAATCAAATTTTGCAGAGCGACGGCAAACGAGAATATTTCTCGCCCCCACTTCATGTCCGCAGAGATTGGCTGCAGGAACAAGCCAGAAAACGCGTTGCGCGTGCCCATCGCAATGCCCAGAATGATGGCCACGGCGAAGAGCGCGCGGAAGATGCGTTGATTTGAAGTCATGAGATTGTGCTGCGGAGGACGCGAGGCGCGTAATGCTTGTTTTGCGCGTGTCCCCAATGCTAGCGGTCAATCGTTTTAGCGAAAGAATCGACTACCAGAAACGAAACGTGCCGCCCTAGGGCAGCACGCTGATTTTGGTTTGTCGAGCGTCGCGTCGATCACTGACCGACGCGTCTAGCGAGCTTAGCTGCCAGCCGGCATCAGATCGTGTTCATTTGCATAGCGGACGAGATCCACTACCGACTGCGCGCCAAGGCGCTTCTGCACAGTGACTTTGTGGGTGCTAACGGTCTTAACGCTCAAGTGCAAATCTTTCGCGATGTCCGTGACGGACTCACCGCGCACGAGACGGATGAAGATGTCGTACTGGCGAACCGACAAATGTGTATGGGGCGCGCCGTCAGGATTGGGCACGCGCTTTTGCAGTGGACGAAGCACGACCTGATGGACCGTCTCCAGAATTTCTGCGGGTCGGGTGTCCTTCGCGAGATAAGCCGATGCACCCAATGCGAGCGAGCGATCCTTGTGCGAAAGGGGATCGAAGGCGGTAAACACGATCACTCGCAGCTCTGGCGCCTCGTCAAGAACTTGGCGCAGCAACGACAACCCAGCACGACCGGGCATCGCGAGATCAAGCAGCAACACGTCAAGGTCGCCTTTACGCACTAGATCGATCGCCTGGCGCCCATCCTCGGCCTCGCCCACGAACTCTATACCGCTATCGGTCGAAAGAATTCCACGCACCCCCGAACGAACCACTGGGTGGTCATCGGCGATGCCAACTCGAATTACTGAGGAAACGTTCATTTCATTCATAAGCTCGGTATTTTCTAGTAACAACGTACCGACTACTCCGAAACGAGACGACGGATCGTCATAATCAGATTACTCTTATCTAACTTATGTCGCTAGTTCTTTCGTAAAAGCGTCTTCAAAATCTATGCGCTTGTCATCGGTATTGCTTAATCCATGACTCCAACGCTCGCCGCGAGCGTTCGGCAATCGCGTTGACTTCGCGAATGTGCTCTTCGCTAGGCGACTCCGACGCCCTTCTGGCGATGCTCGCCAATGTACTGGCGCCAACTGCGGAAGCCGCGCCGGCCAACGCGTGGGCGGCGGCTTTCGTCCCCTTCAGGTCACCAACGGCCCAGTGACTTGCAAGCCGCGCGAGATCGTCCGCTAGACCCGTCATGAAACGTTCGATCAAACGAACGAGGAATGGTTCGCTTGCGCGCGAGTCGAGTTCAGACAGCGATTTGAGCGTGGGTTCATCGAGTAACGCCAAATCATCTTCTGTCGCTGAATTTGGCGTTGCGATATCGGGACTCATCGCACTGCGCAGTGCCTTGTCCAAGCTAAAAACGGTTGCCGGTTTTGTGAGGAAACCTCGCATCCCCGCAGCAGCGCAGAGCGCGCGGTCTTCCTCACTCACGCTCGCAGTTAACGCGACGATGATCGGTGCCACGCGTTCGTTCGTGCAGTTTAGAAGAATTTGCCGTGTTGCCTCGACGCCGCCGATCCTCGGTAAATTCAAATCCATCAGCACAACGTCGAACTGCTGATTCGCTGCGGCCTCGACAGCTGTTTCGCCATCGCTGACCGCGACTACCTGATGGCCAAGCTGCTGCAGCATGATTTGCAAGAGCTCGCGGTTTACGTCGTTGTCTTCGACCACCATCACGCGAAGATCCCGCATCGCGACCGCGGCTGGCGATTCTTGCGCGGAGTTCGAAGCGTCGGCGCTCTCGACCGGCACCAACGTTGCCACGGGGGTCTGCGCCAAGATTGAAAACGTCATCGTAGTTCCTTTTCCCAAATCGCTGCTCATGTGAATTTCGCCATCGAGCGCCCGTACGAGCATCGAGCAAATGACCAAGCCCAAGCCGCTGCCAACACTGCGTTGGTCAATACCTTGTGTGCCCTGTTGAAACGGTTGGAACAGGCGTTTCTGCGTATCCTTATCAATCCCAGAACCGGAATCGCTGACACTGAAACGCAAGAGCACAGGATGACCAACGCGACTCGCTGAATCAACCGTTACGCCGACGCGTACTTCCCCGTCGTGCGTGAACTTCAGCGCGTTACCGAGAAGATTGATGAGCACTTGGCGCAACATGCCCGCATCCGTGTGAATCACGTGCGGCACGGCGTCATCCACCTGAACAACAAGCGAGACGTTGGGACGAGACAACGCAGCGAGGGCCACGCGGATGGCTTCGTCGATGCATGCCCGGAGCTCAAAGCTCCGAAGGACGGGCGTGACAACCCCCGCCTCAAGACGTGAAAACGACAACACGCCATCGATCAGCGTCAACAGCGACTTGCTAGCAGCGTCGAGCGTGGCCAGCTGCGTCGAAGCGACACCGGGAATCACTTCGTGCGACAACAGCTGCGTGGTGCCGATGACCGCTTGCAGCGGCGTACGCAATTCATGACTCAAAATCGCCAAAAAGCGTGCCTTGTCTTCCGCGGCTTTCTGCGCAGCTTTTGATGTGTGGCGAAGTTCACGTTCCAACCGTTCTCGTCGCAGAATCTCTTCAGTCAGCGTGACGTTTTGTTCAGCAAGCTGCGTCGTTCGAGTCACGACGCGCTCTTCGAGAGTGGCGTTCAGTAGCGCAAATTTTTCGTTCTGCCGACGAATAGTCGCAAGTGACTGTTGCAAGCGTTGAACCATCTCAGCAAATGCTTGCGCCAACACCCCTGTCTCCGCAAGCGAGCTGGTCGGCAGCTTTGACGGCAGACCGTCGGCTGAGATGTCACGCGTCACGGCGACCAGTTGGTCAACGTCGCGCGTGACACGCCGCAACACCCACAAGCCGAGCATCAACGCGCCCGCAAGCGCGGCCAAGATGACGAAGAACATACTGATCGCGCTTTTGACGATAGGTGCAGTGAAGTCGCTCCGGGGGATCGCCACCACGATGTCCCAGTCGATGCCATCGACTCCCTGCACTCGGCGCGAGGCAACATCGACTTGCTCGCCCGTGGAATTGATCAACGCGACAACGGGGGCGCTCGAAGCTGCCCGCGCGGCCCCGCGCCACCATTGCGCCGCCGCGCGCACCAATTCGGCTTCGCTATCTCGCGCTGCGACGCGAATTTGCACACCGTTCTCCACGCGAAATGGCGACTCAGGCGTCGACGACGCAACAAGCATGCCGTCGCGATCGACGATGAACGCGACCCCGTTGGCGCTAACGGCGACGCTCTTCATGAACGCGCTCAATTCCGAGAG
>JAKPSO010000922.1 GCA_029571495.1 Pseudomonadota bacterium | reverse complement strand
GCCGTGTTCGGCGAAGACGCCGCACGGTTATTGCCCAGCGATCAACACATCGAAGATCGTGGAATCGCACACGTGGTCGTTGCCATTTGGGCTTACGACGAAGTACAGAGACGTGCCGCGCGAGACAGGCGTTTGTACGTGCGCCACATCACCGTTGCGACCGTTTGCGATCGTGCCGCCCGCGAGCGACACCGCATCGCGCAAGATGTTCCACGTCACGCCGTTGCCACAACCCGCGTTTGCATCCGAGATGCGCGCCAATACCTGCACATGCCCTTGGATGGGACTCATCCAACGGATCACGCTCGACTTGCCCGGCCCCGGATGCAACATTGGAGTGCCGCGAGAGATCGGCGGGTTCGCGCCGAGCATGAGCGTTCCCGTGGGAACGCTCACAATGAGCGAGTGCGACGCAGGGAAATTCCAGGCGTCATTGACCATGCCACCATAGCTCGGCACGAACGACGGCATCATTTGAAAGTTCGCGGGGTTCAATGTCGACCCTGCGGCGTCATACATTGCGCTCCATGTCTGACCGGTACCAAACGGATTCGTGTTGAATCCATTCATCATTGAGCGCGAAAGATTCCACGAGTACGCGGGGGCGGCCGTGGCGATTGCGGTCAGCGAGAGCGACAGCGCAGCCGCTACCAGGACACGAGAGAGAAGAACAGGTTTCATTGGGTTTCTTTCCAGGGTGAATCGCGCGGCTCAAGCGAAGTCCGTAACTTCGGGTTGGGCGGTGCTTTCGGTGAAGCACCGCGCCGACCATATGCATGGCCGCGACAAGAGATTTGTTGACGAACACTTGAACGGAGGCCAGTTGGGCGCCCGCTTTTTGCGTCACAGTCTTCAGTCGATAAAGCGAACGCGTGAAGGGGTTGCACCAGCAGTACTGCCGGGCCCAGTCTTCATCGTCGTCATTGCGTCATCAATCCAGCCGGTGTAGAAATTATTGAAACAGCCATCGTCCTTTTTGCACGCTACCTCTTGGCCATTCGCGCCTATCGTCGTCACAACGGCTTTCACGAACCACCAATTGGACGACGCCGGCACGCTCCATGTGAACGACGGCGGAAGCACGCTGGTGCCCGCGTAGATGACGACGTGCGGTGCGCCGAACGGAACTAGGCCAGACGGATTCGGGCCAGTGGGCTTTACCGGCGAACCGGTGTTGTACAGCTGGTAGCTGACCTTGAAGCCGACGACGCCGGGGCATCCGTCGACCTGTAACCACTTGGCCCACGCGGCGAGATTGGTTTCGAGTTGGTTGCTGAACGCGCTGTTGCTGTTGAAGGTCATTGTGTACGGCTGACCCAGCGCGTGCTGTCCTTCCGTGAAGAACGAAGCCACGGTGCTTGGCTTGATGTTCTTCGTGAACTCTGGACAGCAGGCGTTCGAACCCGGTCCTGGGTCGCCGATGTTGCAAAAATTTTGCGCCGTGTTGTCGAAACCAACCGGCGTAATGTTGTACGGACTGAGTGTTCCCAGTTTCGCCGTCCCGGAACAATTTCCTGTCTTACATAGTTGACCTTCGCGAGCCCAAATCGCGGTCTGGGCGTTCAGCGTGGCTTGGCAGTGATCTTTGCATTTGCCCGCCTGAGGTCCGGGTGGAAACTGTGACATGTCCTGTTCGTTCCATGACTTATTGATGGTTTGACCGTTACTTGACGTACAAGTCACATCGCAATGACAGGTCGCCGCGAAAGCCGACGGCGCAAGAAACATGACTAGTGTGGCGACACCAACAGCCAAGACGACACGACGCATCCGCGCGAGGGCCTGGCGCAAATCGCCAAACAAATGCGCTGGCACGCGCGAAAATTTTGCGGACTCGTCGCAACCCGATGCAGCATGCTGCGGGCGCAAAAAACTACCAAGTGTGTTCATGAATTGACCTTCTCGTTGACGCCTGAGAAAAACCTCTCGGGCATGGCGCGCCTACGGTCTCGAGTAGGCTTATCCACTCAAACGCGGGCTTAACGAAAATCCGGTCAATTCAAGAACATGGGCTTTCACTAGCCAACCTGAGTAGTTGACCTCGTCGAACGCTAATCAGCGCGGCCGCAACGTCGCACGAATCATGCGCACGATTGCATCGATGGCAGCGGGCGTGGGTTCGGAGACTCGTGCGCAATAGCTGGTGTAGCCGAAGAAACTCGCGCCTACGGGAACGCGTTGCGTGGCCAACACTTTCTTACCATCCTGGTCGGTCAGCTCGTATTGGTCAACCAATCGGGTGAACAGCGCTAGCGTGCCGATCTCGTGAATCGATGTCTCGCGCCCAAGGTGCACGACGTTCAAAGATTGCGGCTCAGCCGTAGGCGCAGGTGCGTGCGCATCGCTCATCACCACGACCGTGATTCCGGATGGGTCAAGCTCGTCGCTGTTTGGATCGATATACGGCCATTTCGGCTCAACGTTCGTGAGTGCTTCGACAATCGCCCGGCGCGCGGCGACGTCACGCGTCAGCACCATTCGCGGAATCGGGGCGATGATCGGCTGTCGCACGTTCACCTGCGGCGGCGGGAGAGTTGCGCACACTTGGTCGCGCCGGTAGTCCGCGTAATCCTGAAGCGCGTGATGCACTACGAGGAACACCGGGACTGTGCAGAAAAGCGCAGCACCCGCGGCCGCCGAAATCCTGAGTGCACGGCTGGCCAGATGAAGCGATGGCAATTTGCCAGATATCCAATACGTGCCGACGCTGATGAAACTGAACGTCAGAACCAGCATCCACTGCGCGCGGGCAATTCCATCGAACGAATCCATTTTGTACGGCCTAGTTTGTGAGATGAGTCGGCAATGCTGTTCGTACAAGCGATTTGTAGGCGCAGGCTCGGCCGTGCGCCTTAGCTGCGCGGAGCGACGCCAAGTCGTCGCCTACCAGTTGATTGAACAGTATTGGATTGATGGCGACTAGGTACTGGTCAGCGGGCTGAGCCTGGTTAGTTGTGCACCGCTCGCCCGCTTCGCGCATCAATGACGGGTCGATGTCGATCGGCCCCGTTAGTACGTTGGTTGGGTAGCCGCTAAGAAAAATGGTTCTGTTGGTCATGTTTGGCGAGCCGGGCAGACACCAAAGATCATTTCACTTCACTTCGACTCCCGCGGCGATATCCCACGGCATATTGTTTTTCTTTTGCGCCGAGCCTGCCCCCGACTTCGCTGCCTGTGGCGGAGGTGGATTGGTCAGGCCGGTGCCAGCGTTTGGCGGCGGCTTTTTCGCGGCTACATCGGTTTTGCCAGCAGTCTTTTTTGGAGCCGCTTTGCTTTCCTGTGCATCGGGGAAGGGGCCAGGCGACGCGAAGGGTGGCGGTTTGACCGCGGCCTTCGCAGTAGGCGACGCTCCGGACTGCTCGGCGGCTTGTGCGGTGACAGCGAGCGCGCCGAGCGCGAGAACGGCGCCGGCGAGCGCAATGATTCGGGTCTTGTTCATACGATTTCCTTTCGTGAGTGAAATGAATCCCGCCTCCTTCTGCACATTTGCACGCGCTGGGGCATTCGCCCGACTCTCGCGCAACGCAGTGGTCATGGTTCAGTCACTCAAACGCAGGTTTTCGCAAAATCCGGCCAAAAAAAGACGGCTCGCTTGCGCGGAGGCCGTCGTAGGGGAGGATTGAAGTGTGTCTCACTGCGCGCAGGAGTGGAAACGCGCAGCGGGGCACGGTCACTCAAACGCGGGCTTGTGTTGAATCCGGCCGCCGGAAGCTATGACCCGTGGTCGATTGCGCCCTCTCGCGCTGACCGAAAAGAACGGTGTTGGCGTTTGCCAGTGACACAGATTGACGAGGAGGTAACGCATTGGTGACTATGGCGCAGGCTGCTTGGGCAGCGAAGACTTGGGGCCTGTCGGATTAGCCTCCGTCGTAGGAAAAGCCGGTGCACCGATGCTGGCGCGCAGATTGGCGCCCTGCAACGGGACAAGACCAAAATCTACACTGCAACTTACATCTGCACGATCTGTGCGACCACGCACCCCTGGGCCCGACAGCGAAACAACCAAAAAAGGTCGTTTCGACCACTTTAGATTGTCGACGCACCATGAGTAAGGCAAGTAAGCGGAAGCGTTTGGAGGCTGCGGTTCTTGCATGTTGGTGGCCGGAAATTTAAGTGACGCATGCGGAATACGCAGCGCCGGCTCTAGCGATAGTGGTGCTTGCTCGTCGGGTTGTGACGGGTCCCACTCACGCTCGAATATGTCCGGTGCGCGTGCATCTCGCAATTCAAATCTGATTGGCAGTGCGAGCGCACCACCAACGTCTGTTTTGGGCCGAACCGCGATTCGTTGGGTCAAACTTTTGCTATTGCTGGACAGGCCGTTCGCCCCTGCGCCAGTGGACGGTGCGGCGTAGGTTCCCTGCACGCCAGCTAAAACACAGAAACTAATTTTACCTGGTGACGGCACTTGCCAAACTGCCTTGGCTATGGGGCCAACCGTTCCGGTGTCGAGTTGCGGTTTGCAAATGGGACGTGGTTTGGGTGGCTTGCTCCCCGGAGGCAGTCCTCCTCCACTTTCCTCTTTCGTCTTCATTGACGTTTGGGCGATCACTGAACCCGACGAAGTGGCGAGCAATGTGGTGACACACACCATCAGGCAGATTGCCGACGCGGAATAGATTTTTTTCATTCGCTGACTCCTAGTTAAGTATCAAAAAAGGGGGGGCATGGCGAAACGATGTCGGCGCTGCTTCGCTTGCCGATCTAGCGGCCTGAAGCGAACCGATAAGCGGTGTTTGGTCACGGCGACCGGCGGTGAGTTTCCGCTCCATGGCATGCAGAGCGCTCGCACGCTGAGTGTTGTTTATCGCCTCGTCCAGCATCAGCAGATAGCTTTCGCAGCGAATGCGTTGTGGATGTTCCGGTGTGCGAATCAATGCGCGCAGCCGACACGAATTAGTCATCCTAAGCGTGGCGGCAGCGCGATCACCCGTCCGAGCCAAACTCACACCCAACCATTCGTCCGTTGCCGCGAGTTCAGCACTGTCCGCTCCGAATGCGGACAGTTGTCGTTCGCGTATTGGCGTGAGCAGTGCTATTGCGTTTTGCGGATTGCCTTGTCGCAACGCCAGCTCCGCGCGCAGCGCCGCCGCCCGGCCCGCCCAAAGCGTGTTCTTACTTAGTAGTTCGTCCGCTTGACCTAGCGCACGCTCCGCGCCCATGAGATCCCCGCGAGACATTGCAACGCGGCCAAGCGCCATGTATGCCGCGCCAGCGCGCGTCGGCTGCGGCGCGATCAAGTCATTCGCCAAATACTTATCGGCAAGTCGCTGAGCTTCGTCGAATTCACCCGAACGCTCCGCTGAAAAGACCGCTAGGCGGTGTGCGGCGGCCATGTTGATGGCGCTGTCGCCCATCTGTTGCTCCGAAAACTCGATCAGGCGAATCGCTGTCTCTTTTGCGGAAAGATAGTCGCCACTGTCGTACTCAAGGTTGGCGAGTCCAACCAGAGTGCCGGCTTGATCGACGTGACCACGACCGTTTCCCGTGGCATCTATCGCGAGAGCACGCGTAAATGCTGCGCGTGCTGCGGGGAATCTGCCTTGATCGCGCGCAACTACCGCGACAGCGTGGTGCGCTGCTGCAAGTATTGGGTGCGGATCGGGCAGCTCGGATTCGGCGAGCGCTACGGCTTGATCGGCGTATTGCCGAGCGGGTTCAAGACGTTTATTGCTACGATGATCGTCGGCCAAAAGCGCAAGAGCCCACACTCGTTGCGGGGCGCTTGCGCCGCGCACGTTCGCGAGTTGCAACGTTTCTTCGAGGTACGGCTTTGCTAGCGGTCGATCATCAGGGCTGGAGCTGTCGCCAAGCGCCTGACCGAGCGCGAGACGAGCGTCGATCAACGTATCCACCTCAGCGGCACCAAACGCCTCTAGCACCGCAACACGACGGCGCACGACACGTAGATAGTCGTCGGGCAGGCCGAGCCGAAAGTAAATCTCACCAATTTGCTTGAGCACCAATGCATGTGCCTCAGGGTCGTCCGCCAACTCTCGCTCAGCGGTTGCTAGCCCTCGTTCGAGCACTTGCTTCGCGAACTCGGTTGAGGTCTTGTTCTTCTCGGGATCGGCGCTGGCGAACAATCCCGTGAGAAATTTCTGCGCTGTATTGGCGCGCTTTGCTTCTTTGGTGGCGCGTGCTGCGCTCGCCGTCGCGACCTTGGCTTGCCACACCGCGATGCCTGTCGTGGCGATGAGTGCGGTGACACCTAGTGCGGACGCTGCGACCGCGATGCGATGTCGTGCGATGAGGCGATTGGTGCGATACCAGAGGCTGTCGGGCCGCGCGCTGATTGGTTGTCGTGCGAGGTGACGGCGAATGTCTTCGGCGAGTGCGGCGGCGGTGGGGTAGCGTTCGTCGGGGCGCTTCTTGAGGGACTTTGTGAGAATGGTGTCGATGTCGCCAGTGAGTGCGCGGCGCAAGGCGGGAGCCGTGCTTTGCAGCGCCGCGAGCGTGGCGTCTG
>JAKPSO010000273.1 GCA_029571495.1 Pseudomonadota bacterium | reverse complement strand
GCTTATGTTCCGATTGAAGAATTCAAAAATGACCGCGGCGAAGTAGAAGTCGCTGCTGGTGATTTCATCCAAGTCGCCATCGAAGCCATCGAAAACGGCTTTGGCGAAACCAAGCTTTCGCGCGACAAAGCAAAGCGTCTGGCCTCGTGGTACTTCCTCGAGAACGCCATGAACCAAGGCGACATCGTCTCTGGCATGGTCGTTGGCAAAGTCAAAGGCGGCTTGACCGTCATGACGCACGGCGTGCGCGCCTTCCTGCCAGGTTCGCTGGTCGACATGCGTCCTATCAAGGACACGTCGCCGTACGAAGGCAAAGAGCTCGACTTTAAAGTCATCAAGCTCGACAAAAAGCGTAACAACGTGGTCGTTAGCCGCCGTGCAGTCCTCGAAGTATCGATGGGTGCAGAGCGCGAAAAGCTTCTCTCCACGCTGGCCGAAGGCGCGACCGTTACTGGTACCGTCAAGAACATCACCGACTACGGCGCCTTCGTGGACCTCGGCGGTATCGACGGCTTATTGCACATCACCGATCTGGCATGGCGTCGTGTCAAGCATCCATCGGAAGTGCTCACCGTGGGTCAAGAAGTTACGGCCAAAGTGCTCAAGTTCGACCAAGAGAAAAACCGTGTTTCGCTCGGCCTCAAGCAATTGGGCGACGATCCGTGGGTCGGTCTTGCACGTCGCTACCCACAAGGTACTCGTCTGTTCGGCAAGGTTACGAACATCACTGACTACGGCGCCTTCGTTGAAATCGACGCTGGCATCGAAGGTCTGGTGCACGTTTCCGAAATGGACTGGACCAACAAGAACGTTAGCCCAGCCAAAGTAGTGTCGTTGGGTGACGAAGTTGAAGTCATGATCCTCGAGATCGACGAAGACCGTCGTCGTATTTCGCTCGGCATCAAACAATGCCAGGCTAATCCGTGGGACGAATTTGCTGCCAACTACAAAAAGGGCGACAAAGTCTCTGGCGCGATCAAATCGATCACCGACTTCGGCGTGTTCATTGGTCTGCCAGGCGGAATCGACGGTCTTATCCACCTCTCCGATCTGTCTTGGACTGTTCCCGGCGAAACCGCTGTGCGCGACTTCAAGAAGGGCCAAGAGCTCGAAGCGGCTGTGCTCGGAATTGATGTTGAGCGTGAACGTATCTCGCTTGGCATCAAGCAGCTCGACGGTGATCCGTTCAACAACTACGTTGCGATCAACGACAAGGGCGCGATCGTCACCGGTACCGTTAAGTCGGCCGAAGCCAAAGGCGCTGTCATCCAATTGGCTGACGACGTTGAAGGCTACTTGCGTGCGTCCGAAGTTTCCCGTGAGCGCGTGGAAGACATCCGCAGCCACGTGAAAGAGGGCGAGACCGTTGAAGTCATGATCATTAACGTTGATCGTAAGACACGCAACATCAGCTTGTCGATCAAAGCGAAGGACTCTGCTGAGGAAGCCGAAGCCGTACGTGCACACGCTAAAGACGACAGCGCGACCGGTTCCGGTTTGGCAGGTCTTGGCGCGCTGCTCAAAGCCAAGCAAGACGGCAAGCCAGAGTAAGTACGATTTGAGTAACCGACCAGACTCGGGGTCGTGACGATATTTAGAGGAGGGCGGCGATGACGCGTTCAAGCTTAGTAGCAAGACTTGCGGAGCGTTTCCCTCATTTGATGGCGCGCGACACTGAACTGGCGGTTCGACTCATACTCGACGCTATCGGGGATGCCCTCGCTGAGGGCTCCCGCGTAGAAGTGCGCGGTTTCGGCAGTTTCGCGCTGTCGTACCGCCCGCCGCGCTTAGGGCGCAATCCGAAATCCGGCGATCAAGTCGTCGTTCCCGCCAAACACGTTCCCCACTTCAAAGCGGGAAAAGAGTTGCGCGAACGCGTGGATCAAATCGCCGTCGATGAAGCCGCAGCTGCCGCACAGGCACGCGCTTCGCTCGTTACAGAATCAGATCGCAAGAATGCCTGACGCACCACGGCTTTTTTCCATCGCACGCGACGTGCGCTGTCTAGGAAATCAACGTGGAATTTGAAGCGTGGTGGCTACTAATCCCTCTCGGATGTTTCGCGCTCGGCTGGTTTGCTGCGCGCGTTGACATTCGCTATGTGTTGCGCGAAGCGCGCGCGTTGCCCTCCGCGTACTTTCGCGGACTCAATTTTTTGCTACGAGAACAACATGACAAAGCGGTTGAGAGCTTTGTCGACGTGTCGCGCCGCGATCCGCACGCGCTTGACCTGCAGTTGGCGCTTGGCAGCTTATTTCGCAGGCAAGGCCGGATAGGCGAAGCTACCGGCATTCATCAGTCACTCGTTGATCGCCACGATTTGCCGAAGGAAAAGCGCGAACTGGCGCAGTTCGAGCTGGCGCAGGACTTCCACGCGGCAGGATTGTTTGATCGCGCCGAATCAGTGTATGAGCAACTCGCGGGAACGGCCTATGAGGCCGAAGCGGTGACCAAACTCGCCTCCGTGCTGGAACAAGAAAAAGCGTGGCAAAAGGCCATCACCGCGCGCGAGCGGGTTCAAAGACTTAGCGGCGAGCCGCAGGGCAAATTCATCGCGCAATACCACTGTGAATTGGCGGAGATCGCTCTGGCGCAAGGCGACACCGTCGCCGTGCAAAATGAATTGGCCGTGGCGCAATCCGCTAACCGCTCCAACAGCCGCGTGAGCCTCATCGCGTTTCGCGCAGCGATCAAGTCAGAGGACTCAAACGCTGCGACCAAGGCGCTTGCTGAACTTCAACGTTCCAACCCAGAACTGATTGTGCTCATCGCAGACGACGTTGCGACCCTTTACGAAAAGCTCGGGCAAGCCCAGACGGGTGTCGACCAGCTTGCGGCCGCGCAACGCAACGCGCCGACCTCGCTCGGTTTGTCGCGGCTTGTTGACGCATCGTTGAAAGTTGAGGGGCGCACTCAGGCCATCGCGCATCTTAAGCGCGAACTCACGGCCCAACCGTCTGCGCGGGAGTCCACCCGGCTGCTCGAGCTAGAAAGCGCGCAGCATGAGGGTCCAGCGTCCGAGACAATGCTCGGCATCGCTCAACTGTTACATCGTGCGACGGACAAAATACCCGGATTCCATTGCGCGCACTGCGGCTTCCGAGCGCCTCGTTATTACTGGAAGTGTCCTGGCTGCAACGAGTGGGAAAGTTTCCGCGCTACGCCGCTTGGGCACGACAACTAACTTTACTTCGGTCTATTGATGAAAATCTCAGTTTTCGGTGCTGGTTATGTCGGACTCGTGCAGGCTAGCGGCCTGGCCCATTTAGGCCACGACGTCGTCTGTGCGGAGCTAAGCGCGAGTCGCTTGGCAGCACTGTCACAGGGCAAGACTCCTTTTTACGAACCTGGGATCGATGATTTGCTCGCCAAAGGAATCGCGGATGGGCGACTTCGCTTTACGAGTGAACCCGCAGAAGCTGCGCGTCATGGCGAGGTACAGTTCTTGGCTGTTGGAACGCCGCCCTTGGCCGACGGATCGTCGGACCTGTCGTATTTGCTCGCGGCCGCGGAGACGATCGCGCAGCATGCACCTAACGACGCCCTGATCGTCACCAAGTCGACGGTTCCGGTCGGTACCGGTAAAAAGTTGGCGGCGAAACTTCGCGATGCTGCGACGAGAGCAGGGCGAGAAGCCGTATTCCGTGTGGCTTCGAACCCCGAGTTCTTGGCAGAAGGAAGAGCGCTGCCAGATTTCATGGAACCGCAGAGAACCGTCTTTGGGGTTTCGGACGCGAAGGCAGAGGCGCAGCTTCGGGCGGTGTATCTTCCGCTCAATCTTGGCGCCGACCGCACGCTCGTGATGTCGGTTGAGTCGGCGGAACTTGCGAAGTACGCTGCAAATGCGATGTTGGCCGTTCGTATTTCGTTTATGAACGAGTTAGCAAATCTCGCCGACGCTACGGGCGCTCGCATCGACTCCGTTCGTGAAGCGATGGCACTTGATCCTCGTATCGGCCAAAAGTTCTTGAATTCTGGCTGTGGGTACGGCGGTTCGTGCTTTCCAAAGGATGTGACCTCGTTGGTGAAGCAGGGCGAGGCGGTTGGTTCCGTCATGCGCGTGGCAAATGCCGCGGCGGAGATCAACGTGACTCAGCGCGGATTGTTGGCCGATCGGTTGATAGCCGAGTTCGCCGCTGAAGGACGCAGGCCGAGCGACAGTGTTGTGGCGCTGTGGGGATTAGCGTTCAAACCAGACACTGACGACGTGCGCGAAGCGCCCGCCATTGTGATGGCCGAGAAGTTATTGCAAGCAGGATTCACGATTCGCGCGTACGACCCGCAAGCGTCCGAAACAGGACGCGCTGAGCTTTCTAAATTCCCAAATTTTTCGACGTCATCAAGTGCCATGGCTGCCGCGCAGGGGGCTGATGCGCTGTTAATCGCCACCGAGTGGAAAGAATTCTTCGCGATTGAGCCGGTGGCGATCGCGCGTGCACTACGCAAGCCAAATGTGTTT
>JAKPSO010000920.1 GCA_029571495.1 Pseudomonadota bacterium | reverse complement strand
GGCGGGCTTCGGCTGGTCGGGCTTCAGGACGTTGACGTCATGGTTCGCCTAGGGGAGGCTCTCGCCTACAACAACGCCGTCACGAACTAATCGGCCTAACCGCAATGGCGGCGAGGTCGTGAATGGCCTCGCCGCAAATTGGAGAAAACGAAATGAAGAAAATTATCACATTCGCCATGCTCGCCGTTTGCGCGGTCGCGTTCGCGCAGGACGCCAACAGGATGAGCTATGTCCAGTTGATCAACCCCGTCGTCGATGACGCGCTTGACGGCCCCGCCGTGGACGTGTCGAAATACAAGGGCAACGCCGCTTTCCTCGCGGAGTGGGCGACGAACATCGAAACCGGGCACGTCGCAAGCGTGACCCTGCAAACGTCGGCGGCTAGCAGCTCCGGCTGGTACACCGTGACGAACATCAACGCGGAGGCGGTCAAGGTCAGCAAGTCGGGCGCCTACACAAACGCGGCCCCAGACCGCGTTCTCATCGATTCAAATCGGCTCAAGAAATACGTTCGCGCTGTCGTTGCGCAGACGGGCTCCACGAACGCCGTTTCAGCGATGATCGTATTCCCGATGGTCAGCGAGTAGGAATTAGGCGGTTGTCCATTCCGGCCTCGAAACCGCCGGGCGCAGCCTTCACGGAATGGACTCTTTTCCATGCTCCTCAAAACTCAAGTCGAAGCAGCGTTCAGGGCCGTTCGTGCCGCACTTGGCGGCGGCACGGCAATTACATCTGGCGATAAATCGTGCATGGGAATCGTCAAATATTCATCCGAAATAGAAGTGACAGGGCGCGGATTAAGCCAGCCAGTCGGAGGAGAAGCCCGCGCATTGTATTCGGAAATTGGCGACGTGTCGCTTGACGTTCCATGCACGGTTGACGGTAGGCGCGTCTACCCGCAGACGCCTACAATCGACTCTGCGCGGGCCTGCACGACGTTCCGATTCACTGCGACAAGACCGAACGAGGGCGGATGACATGGGCGAGTATAGAGACATTGCACTTACGGCGGTAGGCGACTGGAACAAGCAGATTGACGTTTCGCTCGTCAACGCAATGATGGCCGGGATTGAGATTTGCGGGCGTTCCGGGCGTCAGGCTTGCGAGATGGCCATGATCTACATGGCGCGGTCGGCGCGGAGAATGACCAAGCAGGCCGAGGCGCGGCGCAAGGTCAAGACCGGAACGACTCCAAACAACGTTTCATACAAGTATGCCGAGATCTGGGGCGGTCGCGACGTTCCGGTGCAAGTTCCAGATTTCGCTGTCAGGCCGAAGAACGAACTTTCAAATTATTCGTGGGAGGACGTTTTGAAGAACATCGCGGCGCGTGGGCTTGCGAAGCGGTCTTGGTTTTGGTCTATAAAGAAACTGCGCGACGGGAAGGCGATCCCGAACGCGACATCGTTGTATTCAATCACTACGCCGAAGGGCTGCGGGCTTATCATGGCTAACAGGCTCAACTACATTCGTGCCGTCACGCCTGCAGGAGTCGAAGGCATGGCGGCTGCGGCGGCGTCCAATCAAATCATGGCGCAGGTGGCGAAGAAGATGGAACGCGAGTTTGGCATCAAGTCGCCGAGGCTTGCAGCGAAGAAAACGAAGGCGGCGACGAAGACGCTTGGCTCTGAATTCAAGCGCGCGGAAAGGGACGTGGTGCCGACATGAACGCATATCCGTGGGACTTGGAGGAGCGGGCGATTGACGCGGTCGTTGCGTATCTTCGAACCGAGCTCGGCGAGGTGGCGACGATCAAGGCCGCGCTTGACTTCGTGGACGCGATCACATTTCCGCTTGTCAGCATATTCGTCGAGGATTCGGACAACGCAAATGACATCGCGCAATTCAACGGGCTTCGCAAGCTGTCGATTGGGATCGAAATCGTCACAGAGGCCATAACGGAATACGGCACAGCATCGGAAAACGCGGCGATGTTCAGGACTGCGCGTGAAACGCACAGGGCGGTAAAATCGCAGGTGGTCGGTGCGCTGGCGTATCAGCACTTGGAAGACGCGATCAACGCAGTAGGCTCGGAAGGCGTCTGGTTCTCGTCGGCACACATGACGCGGCAGAATCCAGGCATTGAGAACAACACATTTTTCACGATGCAGATGCTTGAGTGCATCTGTTCACCGAAGGAGATTGGATGATGAGCATGACAATTTCGGTTCAGGTAGCATATAATAACAACGGGCGCACGTTCGCGCTTGCACCGACCGCCTACACCGTGACGCCCGGCGATGCGTTGACAAGCGGAGTCGCGGAGATCGGCACATCTGCAGAGGCAATTCCGCTGGGCGGTTGCGTGGCTCCTGGCATGGCGGTCTTCACGAATCTCGACTCTACGAATTATGTCGAGATCGGATATGACAGCACCGGGTTTGTCGCTGTCATGAAAGTGGCCGCCGGGGCAACGGTCGTCGTCAGCCTCGACGGAGTCATGGCAGCTCCATACGCGAAAGCGAACACTGCAGCGGTATTGGTTAGTTACACAATCGCCGACAAGGCGTCTTAACAAGGAGAAATCAAATGGCAGCAAATCAGCAACTCCCAACGGCAGAATACCAAGTGGGTGGGCAGCTCA
>JAKPSO010000919.1 GCA_029571495.1 Pseudomonadota bacterium | reverse complement strand
TGACCCATTTGAAGGGTTATCGCCTGCTTGGCGCTGGTGTTGCGAACATGTTTCCCCATACCGCGCATGTGGAATCTATCGCGCTTTTCAGCGCTTAAAAACGCGGTTTTTCAGCGTTGAAATTTCGCCATTTCGCACGCGCGTGCGTGTGATGCTATGCGCGTAAGTTGTTGATTTATAAGGTGTTTTATAAATTCAGGCAAAAAAAAGCCGGGGTTTTGCCCCGGCCTCAAATTGCTGTTGATTCTAACTACGTCACCTCAGAAGCTATACCGAGTGAGGGACTCCCACACGTCATAACGCCTGAATTGACGAAATGATTATAGCCACAGCGTTTTGCGCAAAAAAAGCCCCACGTCTCGCAAAACCATAGTCATTTACGGATGTTGCACACGAGTCACAAAGCCGTCGCTGAATTGCGACACTGGGGAAACTACGGATACAGCTTTTTGCTCCTAAGCGCCGCTATTAGGTGCTTTCATGGATTTTGTGGTGATAGTCGACTAGCCAACAAATCGGCTTACATGCCATGTGGAGCGGCCACTGGTATTGAAAAGCTACCGTGAAAACCAGGTAGTCTTTTGTAGTTGCATGTTTTTTGCTGTAACGCAACGTAAGTAGATTTTTCTATCCGAACTGACGTTTGGTGCGGCGCAGCGAGAGGCAACGGAATTGCGAATTTTGTTAGTTCACGATACTCGGCACGATCTGCCAGCGGTGGAGACGGCGCTGGCGGCCAATGGTGACGAAGTTCGCAGCATCGCGGCGGGAGCATTCAGCCTTCACGCCGAGATCGACCAATGGAATCCCGAACTGATTTTGATTGCAACGGACGACGCGGCGCGAGACGTGTTGGAGCACGTATGCGTCGCATCGCAATATCAAGAACGGCCCATCGTCATGTTCACCGAAGACGATGATCCGATAGCGATGCGTGCCGCAATGGCAGCCGGCGTTGCCGCCTACGTCGTCGCTGGAATGAAGCCGCAACGCCTGCGCTCAGTCATCGGCGTTGCATTGGAGCGATTTAGTCGCGATCAGCAGCAATTCGCGGCGCTCGCCGCAGCGCAAAGTGCGGTAATCAATCAGGACCAGCATGAGCGCGTGATCGCCGCTGCCAAAGCGACACTGCGTCGCCGCGGCATGAGCGAGCCCGAGGCGTACGCTGCGCTGCGTTCACAGGCGATGCGTGAACGCTGTACGGTTGCCGAGGTCGCATCAAGGCTCGTTGCCGCTCGTGGTGCGTAGCGCCATAAAAAGGGCGCTGCGCGCGCCCAAATGGTGCGATGCAGCAAATTTTTCCCATAGCTCCGTAGCGAAATTCCCGTCCGCACGGGTACGCAGACGCTGGCACGACTCTCGCTAAGGAAGTGTGTGGCGATCAACGGCGATCGCAACAGTCTCTCTAGTCTGAACAATTCGCTAGGGTCGTTTGACCCACCTTGAGCACAGGGGCTCGCAACTGACAGGTTGCGCGCCCCTTTTTATTTTGGAGTTCGTTATGAGCGCTATTAAGAAAAATGTTTCCGTAGGCAACCGTGTGGCCTCTGCTGAGGTTGCCTCGCACGACTCTACGACGGCACCACGCTCCGCCGGGCGTCGAAAAATCGTTCAAACGGCGGGTGCAGCGGGTCTTATGTCGCTCGTCTCACCTCTCGTGCGCCAAGCGGCGTGGGCGCAGGGCTCTGACGCTCCCGAAAAGAAAGAAGTGCGCATCGGATTTATTCCGCTGACCGACTGCGCAAGCGTCGTCATGGCCTCAGTGCTAAAGCTTGACGAAAAGTACGGCATCAAAATTGTGCCCTCGAAGGAATCCAGTTGGGCTTCGGTGCGTGACAAATTAGTCAACGGCGAACTCGACGCTGCGCACGTGCTTTACGGCTTGGTGTACGGCGTGCACCTTGGCATTGGCGGTCCGAAAAAGGACATGGCGGTGTTGATGACGTTAAACAACAACGGCCAGGCCATCACTATCAGCAATCAGCTCAAAGACAAAGGCGCGGTGGATGGCGCATCGCTCGCCGCACTGATGAAAAAAGAAAAGCGCGAATACACGTTTGCGCAAACATTCCCGACCGGCACCCACGCGATGTGGCTCTACTACTGGCTCGCTGCGCACGGCGTGAACCCTATGGCTGACGCCAAAGTCATCACTGTGCCACCACCGCAGATGGTGGCCAATATGCGCGTGGGCAACATGGATGGCTACTGTGTGGGTGAGCCGTGGAACGCGCGAGCAATTTTCGACAAGATCGGATTCACCGCGACAACGACACAAGACATTTGGCTCGATCACCCCGAAAAGGTGCTCGGCACAACGGACGAATTCACCAAGAAATACCCCAACACGGCGCGGGCGATGGTGGCCGCAATTCTTGAGGCGTCACGATTCATTGATCAAGAAGTAGACAAGAAAAAAACAGCAACGATTCTTGCGGACAAGGCATATGTAAACACTGCGGTCGAAGTGATCGAAGATCGCTGGGAAGGCAAGTACGACAACGGCATTGGCAAAAAGTGGAGCGACGCCAACGCGATGAAATTTCATAAGGACGGCGCGACCAACTATCCGTACTTGTCAGACGGCATGTGGTTTCTCACGCAGCACAAGCGTTGGGGTTTGCTCAAAGAACACCCGGATTACTTGGCCGTTGCCAAAGCGATCAACAAAACGGACATCTACAAAAAGGCTGCGGCTGCGGCGAAAGTGAACGTACCGAAAAACGATATGCGCAGCGCCAAATTGGTTGATGGCGTGGTGTGGGACGGCTCTAACCCCAAGGCCTACGCCGACGGTTTCAAGATCAAGGTGTAAGGCCAACGCGCCACACACCTCCATTGAATCAAGAGAAACGCATCATGAATGCAACACTAACTATGAACGATTTGCCACGCGACAGGCGTGCAACGACCGCATCAGAATCGGTGCCAGTCGAATCCTCTGAGGCCGACATTGGTAGCGCGACAAGCGCTGTCTCGGGCGTCGATGGACACGCTGAAAGCGATCCCGAACGCATCGCTCGGGCCGCCGTCGACGAGCGCACTCAAAAGACGTTGCTATCGGCGCGACTTCGCCGCGAAGGATTGGCAAATTTCGTGCAACGCGTGGTGCCGGGTGTTGTGGGCGTGTTGCTGTTCTTGCTCTTGTGGCAAGCGCTCTCGCAAATGGTTTCGCAATTTCCAGGGCCAGCCAAAGTGTGGGACAGCGCTGTGAAATTGTTCAGTGATCCGTTCTACCGAAAAGGGCCAAACGATCAAGGCATTGGCTGGAATATTTTGGCGTCGTTGCAACGTGTGGGCGTGGGCTTTGGGCTCGCCGCGTTGGTGGGTATTCCGATGGGTTTCATGATCGGGCGTTTCACGTATTTGAATCGCATGACCGCGCCGATCATCAGCATCTTGCGCCCGGTGTCGCCGCTGGCGTGGTTGCCGATTGGGCTCATGGTGTTTAAGGCCGCCAATCCTGCTGCGATTTGGGTGATTTTCATTTGCTCAATTTGGCCCATGATTATCAACACAGCGGTCGGTGTGCAGCGCATTCCGCAAGACTATTTGAATGTGGCGCGCGTGTTGAATCTCTCCGAATGGAAAGTGTTCACCAAGATTCTGCTGCCCGCTGTGCTGCCCTACATGCTTACCGGCGTGCAGCTCTCGATTGGCGTGGCGTGGCTCGTGATTGTGGCAGCCGAAATGCTGACGGGCGGCGTAGGCATCGGCTTCTGGCTGTGGGACGAGTGGAACAACCTAGTGATGGAGCACATCATCATCGCCATCTTCACGATTGGCATCGTGGGTTTGCTGCTTGAGCGCTTACTCATCGCGGTGGCCAATCGCTTCAAGTTTGAGCAAGTCTAAATAGCGAGATCGGACATGAGCAACACATTTCATTTAGTGGTCGACAACGTAGACAAACGGTTCAACACGAAACAAGGCGAATTCATAGCGATACGCGATGTGAATTTGCGTGTGCAGCGTGGCGAGTTCGTAGCGCTTATTGGCCACTCGGGCTGTGGCAAATCAACGCTTCTGAATTTGATCGCTGGTTTGAGTGACGCGTCGAGCGGCGTGTTGGTTTGCGGTGGACGCGAGATTTCCGGGCCTGGGCCAGATCGCGGCGTGGTGTTTCAAAACCATTCGTTGCTGCCGTGGCTGACGTGCTTTCACAACGTTTATCTCGCCGTGGAACGCGTGTTTGGCGCGACAGAGAAAAAGCCGCAACTCACCGCGCGTACCGAGGCCGCACTCAAAATGGTGGGACTCACGCACGCGATGCACAAGCATCCGAACGAAATTTCCGGTGGCATGAAACAGCGCGTTGGCATCGCGCGCGCTTTAGCAATTGAACCGGCCGTGTTGCTGCTTGACGAGCCGTTTGGTGCGCTAGACGCGCTCACACGCGCGCACTTGCAAGATGAGTTGCTACGCATCGTTGCCGAAACGAAATCGACCGTAGTCATGGTGACGCACGATGTGGACGAAGCGGTGCTGCTCTCGGACAAAATCGTAATGATGACCAACGGCCCCGCTGCCACGATTGGCGAAATTCTTGAGGTGGCTTTACCGCGTCCGCGTGATCGCCTCGCACTTGCGGAAAACACCGATTACCACCACTACCGCAAGGCCGTCGTCGAATTTTTGTACGCGAAGCAAAAGCGCGCCGCGTGAAAAGCGATCTACCCATGAACAAACCCAAACTTGCAGTCATCGGCAACGGCATGGCTGGCATTCGCACGGTTGAAGAGCTTTTGAAGATCGCGCCCGACAAATACGAAATCACCGTGTTTGGCTCGGAGCCGCACCCGAACTACAACCGCATCCTGCTCTCGCCCGTGCTTGCAGGCGAGCAAACGATTAAAGACATCGTTCTCAACGATTGGGATTGGTACAAAGACAACGGTATCAACCTCATCACGGGCAAGACGATTACAGAAATTCACCGTACGCGCCGTGAATTGAAAACCGATACTGGTGAAGTGTTTAGCTACGACCGCCTGCTCATCGCGACGGGTTCGAACCCATTCATCCTACCCATTGAAGGCAAATCGTTACCCGGCGTGATTTCGTATCGCGATATCGCCGACACCGAAGCGATGATTGGCGCGGCGAAACGTTACAAAAAAGCCGTCGTTATCGGTGGTGGTTTGCTTGGACTGGAAGCCGCCAACGGATTGAAGCTTCGCGGCATGGACGTGACCGTGGTGCACGTCATGCCGTGGCTCATGGAGCGTCAGTTGGACGAAAAGGCGGGCAAACTTTTGCAAGCCTCGCTCGAAGCCAAAGGCATCGAATTCAAAATGCGGGCGCAGACCGAAACGTTGATCGCGGGCGAGTCGGGTCGCGTCGCGGCGCTTCGCTTCAAAACGGGCGAACAAATTCCAGCCGATTTGGTGGTGATGGCCGTGGGCATTCGGCCCAACACCGCGCTCGCGGAAAAGTCTGGCTTGCAGGTGAGCGCACGACCCGGCGGCATCGTTGTGAACGATACGATGCAAACGCTGACCGATCCACGCATTTACTCCGTTGGTGAATGCGTCAACCACCGCGGCACGGCCTACGGGTTGGTGGCGCCGCTCTTTGAAATGGCAAAGGTGTGCGCCAACCATTTGGCCGAATATGGCATCGGACGTTATGTCGGCTCGGTGACCTCTACCAAACTCAAGGTCACTGGCGTTGATTTATTTAGCGCAGGCAATTTTCAAGGCGGCGACGATACCGAGGACATCGTGCTCTCGGACCCAATGGCTGGTGTGTACAAACGCCTCGTCATCAAGGACGACAAGCTCGTGGGTGCCTGCCTTTATGGCGACACGGTCGATGGGTCGTGGTATTTCAAGTTGCTGCGTGAAGGCAAAAACGTCGCAGAAATTCGCGATCAATTGATGTTTGGCGAATCGAACATTGGCGACGTCGGGCATGAAGGCAACACGCGTATTTCGTCTATGAAAGACAGCGACGAAGTCTGTGGCTGCAATGGTGTGTGCAAGGGCGCCATCACCAAGGCGATCAAAGACAAAGGCTTGTTCACGCTTGACGAAGTTCGCAAACACACCAAGGCGTCATCGTCTTGCGGCTCTTGTACCGGTCTAGTCGAACAACTACTCATGTTTACGGCCGGTGGCGATTACAGCGCGACGCCAAAGACCAAACCGATGTGCGCATGCACCGATCACACGCACCAAGAGGTACGCGACGCGATCAAGGCGCAGAAATTGTTGTCGGTGCCCGAGACAATGAAATTCATGCAATGGCGCACGCCCAACGGCTGCGCGTCTTGCCGGCCTGCGATCAACTACTACCTGATTTCGACCTGGCCGAAAGATGCGCTGGATGATCCGCAGTCTCGTTACATCAATGAGCGCGCGCACGCCAACATTCAAAAGGACGGCACCTTCAGCGTGATCCCACGCATGTGGGGCGGCGAGACGACGTCCAGCGAGCTGCGCCGCATCGCAGACGCCGTCGACAAATACAAAATCCCCACGGTGAAAGTGACTGGCGGCCAGCGCATCGATCTGCTGGGCGTGAAGAAAGAAGATTTGCCTGCGGTGTGGAAAGACATCGGCATGGTGTCGGGCCACGCGTACGCCAAAGCGTTGCGCACGGTGAAAACTTGTGTAGGTTCGGAATGGTGCCGTTTCGGCACGCAGGACTCCACGCAGATGGGCAAGGATCTAGAGCACGCGATGTGGCGCATGTACGCGCCGCACAAGGTCAAATTTGCGGTGAGCGGGTGCCCGCGAAATTGCGCAGAAGCCGGTATCAAAGACGTGGGTGTGATCGGTGTGGATTCCGGTTGGGAGATCTACGTCGGCGGCAATGGCGGCATCAAAACCGAAGTGGCGCAGTTCTTCGTGAAGGTGAAATCCGCAGAAGAGGTTCTCGAATACTCCGGCGCCTTCATGCAGCTCTACCGTGAAGAGGGCTGGTATTTAGAGCGCACCGTGCACTACCTCGCGCGCGTGGGCCTCGATTACGTGAAACAAAATGTGATCGAAGATGCGGCTAATCGCAAAGCGCTGTGGGAGCGCCTGCAATTCGCGCTCGACGGCGAGCCCGACCCGTGGGCCGAGTTTGATAAGGCGCGAGTGGACACGCGCCAGTTCATTCCGATTAAGGCGGTGACTGCGGTCCCGGTAAAGGAGATCGCATGAATGCCAACATCACTGTCATTCCCGCGAAGGCGGGAATCCAGACCGATAGCGCCACCGCTTCGTCAACGGTTCGTGAACTGTCAACAGTTGACGGTCTGGGTTCCCGCCTTCGCATGAACGACAAGATTCCATCGTGGTTTCAAGTCTGCAAATTTGATGAGATTCCGGTGCTAGGCGCACGCGTGGTTGAGCGCAGCGAGAGCGAAGGCGGCAACGTGGCGGTGTTCAGAAATTCAGAGAACGTAGTGTTCGCGCTGCTCGATAAATGCCCGCACAAAGGCGGCCCGCTGTCGCAGGGCATTGTGTTTGGCGAGCGCGTGGCTTGCCCGCTGCACAATTGGTCAATTGAGTTAAGGAGCGGCGAAGCAGTCGCGCCCGACGTGGGTTGCACAAAGCGGTTTGCGGTGAAAGTCGACAACGGAGATGTCTTCGTTGATCTCGCCTAGCGCGTTGCTTATGACGCATTTTTTTGACGCAGATTGCGCAGATTGAATCAGTTGATTTACGCAGATTTTCACTACGCGCTTCGCGATACATCTCTATAGAAATAATCTGCGTCAATCTGCGAAATCTGCGCAATCTGCGTCAAAAAGCGAGCATCTTCGATATCGCGGAACACGCAAACCAACCACTCAGTCCAATGACAAATCCCGCATGAAGGAAGTCAAAACAACCTGCCCTTACTGCGGTGTTGGCTGCGGCGTTTTGGCAACGACCGACGGCAAGCGCATCACGGCTGTGCGCGGCGACCCGGAGCATCCGGCTAACTTCGGTCGCTTATGCACCAAGGGCAGCACGCTGCATCTCACGACCACGCCGTACGGCCGCGTGCTGCATCCCGAAATGCGCCTGTCTCGCGACGCGCCTCGTACGCGCGTGAGCTGGGACGTTGCGTTGGACACATTGGTGGAAAAGTTCGCGACGACGATTGCCACGCACGGCCCCGACAGCGTGGGTTTTTACATCTCCGGACAACTGCTGACCGAGGATTACTACGTGTTCAACAAGCTCGTCAAAGGCTTGATTGGCACCAACAATATCGACACCAATTCGCGGCTGTGCATGTCGTCGGCTGTGTCCGGTTACAAGGCGACGCTGGGTGCCGACGCACCGCCCGCGTGTTACGACGATTTGAATCACGCGGATTTAGTCGTGATTGCTGGCAGCAACGCGGCGTGGGCACACCCGATTCTTTACCGTCGGCTCGAAGACGCGAAGGCCAAGAATCCAACGTTGAAAGTAGTGTGCATCGATCCACGTCGAACGGAAACTGCGCGCGCCGCAGACCTGCATCTGCCGATACTGCCGGGCACTGATGTGGCGCTGTTTAATGCGGTGTTGCATTGGTTGCTCTGGGAAGACGCGACGGACGCCACCTATATCTCTGAGCATACTGAAGGTTTTGCGGCGTTGAAGCTCGCCGTGCGGGAATGCGCTCCGGCTTGGGCTGCGCGAATATGTGGTGTGAACGAAGCGCAAATTGTTGAATTCGCTTCGTGGTGGAAATCTTCTAAAGCTACGCTGTCGTTGTATTGCCAAGGATTGAATCAATCATCCTCAGGTACCGACAAAAATGCTGCGCTCATCAATTTGCATTTGGCGACGGCGCAGATCGGCAAGCCAGGCGCAGGTCCGTTCTCGTTGACGGGCCAACCGAACGCGATGGGCGGGCGCGAAGTGGGTGGGCTGGCCAATTTGCTCCCCGGCCATCGCGAAGTAGTCAACGCTGAGCATCGTGCCGAAGTGGCTGCGCTGTGGGGCGTGCCCTCGCTGCCGCCGGTGCCGGGTAAATCAGCCGTGGAAATGTTTGACACAGTGCGTCGCGGCGACGTCAAACTGCTCTGGATCGCGTGCACGAATCCCGCACAATCAATGCCCGATTTACGTTCGGTTGCTGATGCGTTTTCGCAAGCCGAATGCGTCATTGTGCAAGAAGCGTTCGCCACTACCGAAACAGCGAAACTTGCGGACATTTTGTTGCCCGCCAGCACATGGGGCGAAAAGCACGGCACGGTGACCAATTCCGAGCGCCGCATTACGCACGTCAACGGCGTGTTACCTCCGCCGGGACTTGCCCGGCACGACTGGGAAATAGTCGTTGCGTTTGCGCGTCGGCTCGAGCGCAAACTTGGACGCGACTCATCGCAAACGTTGTTTCCGTACGCTTCTCCTGAAGAGATTTTCAACGAGCATATTGAGACCACACGCGGGCGCGACCTTGACATCACCGGGTTGAGCTACGACGTGCTCGACGCCAGCGGCCCGCAGCAATGGCCGTTTCCTGCGGGCGCAACTATGGGTGCGGCGCGCCTCTACAGCGACGGCATATTCCCGACCGCATCTGGCAAAGCGCTATTTCGCGTAACCCCGTACAAACCTGTTGCGGAGCCGGTAGACGCGCGCTATCCGCTAGCGCTCACTACCGGCCGTTTGCGTGATCAGTGGCATGGCATGAGCCGCACGGGGCGCGTGCCGCAACTCTATGGTCACGAGCCCGAGCCCATGTTCACCATGAACAGCAACGATCTGGCGCGACGCGGCTTGACCGTAGGTGAGGTGGTGAAAGTTGCGTCTCGCCGCGGTGAGCTGTTGGTGCGTCTCGCTGCGAGCGACGATGTGCGCTCAGGCCAGTGCTACGTGCCGATGCACTGGGGGCGGCTTACGCTTGCGGCGGCCGGCTCGCATGGCGTGAACGCGTTGACCATTGGTAGTTTTGATCCGATATCCAAACAGCCCGAACTCAAACACACAGCTATTCGCGTCGAGCGCGCCGCTTTGCCGTGGATGATGGTGGCGTTTGCCTATGTTGGCGACATAGAAAGCGGACGCGACCCAGTGGCCGTGTGCGACGAGCTGCGCGAAGTGGCGCAAACATTGTCAGCGCATTGCGGAAGTATGTTTGCCAGCACCACCTTAATCGGCGCTGAGCGACCGGGCGTGGTGCTGCGCATAGCGGCTGAAGCTGCGCCGGACGCAGCGACATTGATGCAAATTGACCGAGTCTTGGGTTTGATCGGCGTGAGCACGTTGGCCTACGACGACGCACGTCGCAACCTGAGCCGCCGCGTGCGGGTGGAAGACGGTCGATTGGTCGGCGCGCGACTGGCGGGCGATCTCGCCGCGGAATCATGGATGCGGGACTACTTTTTGTCCGGCGCATCGGTGCTCGAGCTGCGTCAGCGCTTACTCGCGGGAAGCGCGGCTGCACCCGGTGGGTTCGTCGCACGCGGAAAAGTCGTCTGCAACTGCTTTAATGTGCCGGAGCGGGACATTGTTGAATTTTGCGCGTCCGCGCAAGGCAGTCCGACGGAACGCTTGAGTGTGCTTCAGGATGCAAAAAAATGCGGAACGAACTGCGGCTCTTGCTTGCCGGAACTGCGCGTGTTGGTGGGCGCTAGCTTCGAAGTGGCGTAACGTCTTGCTTCATTGAACCAATACCTTTTTGAACCAAACGACCAGCGGACGGCGCTTGCCGCCTAATTTTTCTGCAAGTCGATTGACGTATTTCGGCGTCAAGCAGTCTCCGGTGATGGCGCTATCGCAAAGTTCCAAATCGCGTTATAATCATCGGCTAACCAAATTCTCGGCTGCAAATACTGTCATGGTTGTTATTCGTCTTTCTCGCGGTGGTTCTAAAGGTGCGCCGTTCTTTAATATCGTTGTTGCTGATTCGCGCAATCGTCGCGATGGCCGCTACATCGAGCGCTTGGGTTTCTACAACCCAGTCGGCAAAGAAGGCGCTGAAAACGTCCGTATCGCTCAGGAGCGCTTGACGCACTGGACGAGCAAGGGCGCGCAAATGTCGGACACCGTTTCGCGTCTCGCGAAAGGTCTGGCAAAAGCCTCCGCTGCTGCACCAGCCGCTTAAGTTCTCTGCTCGCGTGGCGGCGCGTCATCTCTGCAATCGGCGCTCCGCGCCGACAACGACATGAAATCCGCTAGCCCGTCGGCCCCCGCTCAGGACGCTTCTGCCGTCCCGGCTGCTCCGTCGCATGCAGCCACCGCGCCGACACTCATTGCGCTCGCAAAAGTCGGTCGCCCCTATGGGTTGACCGGCGCTGTGCATTGGTATCCGTATTCGCAAGATGCGCACACGCTGCTCAAGGCGCGTGAAGTGTTCGTCGGCGATACGAAATACACCGTTACCAAGTCGCGTCGCCACGGCGAAAGCATCGTCGCGCAGATGGTTGGCGTAGATTCGCCGGAAGCTGCGGCCAAGCTAACCAACAAAGAGATTTCGGTCGACCGCAGCGTGTTCGCGCCGCTGCCTGACGGCGAGTACTACTGGATCGACTTGATCGGCCTCACCTGCACCAACGGTCAACGTGTTTTTGGTGAAATCACCGAAATTTTCGAGTCCGGCGCACACCCGATCTTGCGCGTCAAGCGCCCCGACGGAGATGCAAAGGCTGCAGCCGGCGACGAACTCATTCCCTTCGTTGACGCGATTGTTCGTTCGGTTGATCTTGCCGCGCGGCGCGTGGATGTGGACTGGGAAGGCCTCGACTAACCATGTTGTCGATCTCCGTGATCGCGGCATTTCCCGAACTCGTTGAACACGCGCTGACATTTGGCGTGACCGGCCGCGCGCGTGAGCAGGGCTTGTGGCGCTGGCAAGGCTTTCCGTTGCATGATTTCGCGACCGACGCCCGTCGTTCTATCGACGCGCGGCCCGCAGCGGGCGGCCCCGGTATGGTGCTCATGCCTGCGCCGCTGGACGCAGCACTCGAAGCCGCCCGCGCTTGGCATGGCGAGAAATCACAGGTCGTTTTCATGAGTCCAGATGGCGCCCCGCTCACGCAGTCACGCGCCCATGAATTTGCATGTTGCGAGCACCTGACTTTCGTTGCAGGGCGCTATGAAGGCATTGACCAGCGCTGGATTGACCAAAATGTCGATGCCATTGTCTCGATTGGTGACTACGTGCTTTCGGGCGGTGAACTGCCTGCCGCTGTCGTGATTGATGCCTGTGTGCGTTTGCTCCCGGGCGCGCTCGGCGACGACGATTCGGCGACTTTCGAATCATTCGCCGACGGACGCCTTGACTGGCCGCAATACGCGATCGCACCTTCAGCGACCGGCGAAGGCATTCCGCCGGAACTTGCCAATGGCGATCATGCGGCCATTGAACACTGGCGGCGTCGAGAGGCACTGTTGCGTACGTGGAAGCGACGCCCGGATTTGTTGATCAACGCGAATTTGACGCTCGAAGAGCGCGCAATGATCGATTCTGCTTCGACGCTCGACAATGCAGTGAAAAACAGGCTAAAATCATAGGCTTACTGCGGAATTCCCAAAAGAACTTGGCTTCATGTGAGTCGGTTCGTACGGAACTGAAGTGTGTTGAGTGCGCGATCGCCTCGGTGATTAGGGCATAGGTTTGACGTAGCGCCGCTGTGCGCTACCCGCCAAATCGCACACCGCTCAGACTCTGAAAACACCAAAACAAGGAACAACAATGTCTAAGTTTTTGATTGCTCAGTTGGAGCAAGAAGAAATCGCCCGTCTCAACCGAACCATCCCAGCGTTCGCTCCGGGTGACACCGTCATCGTGAACGTCAACGTCGTTGAAGGCGAGCGCAAGCGCGTCCAGGCCTACGAAGGCACCGTGATCGCCAAGCGCAACAAGGGCCTTAACAGCTCGTTTATCGTTCGCAAAATTTCCAATGGCGAAGGTGTGGAGCGTACGTTCCAAACCTACTCTGGATTGATCGCGTCGATCGAAGTGAAGCGTCGTGGCGCTGTGCGTCGCGCTAAGCTGTACTACCTCCGTGACCGTTCGGGCAAATCTGCGCGTATTCGCGAGAAACTCGCTTCACGTCAGCCCACCGGCGCGCAAGACTAAGCTGCGCCCGTTTGCGACGGAAAACAACGGCCCTTCGGGGCCGTTTGTTTTTTGTACACCCGGTATGTCTCTGCGCCCTTTGGGTGCAGGTATCATCACGATTCCGATAATTATTCAAATGTCATGCGCAGCAGCAGCATTTATGAAGCGCTGGAAGTAAGCCCGACGAGTCAGACTGACGAGATTCAGGCGTCCCTGCGTTCGGTGCTGCGCCGTTTCTGGGCGGTACCGCGAGACGCCTCGGGCGACACCGAGGAAGCGGTGCGCTTTGCGGCGCTGGCGGCGGCGATCCTTGTCGACCCGGTACGACGAAAAGATTATGACGCCGCGTTAAGCCCCGGCGTCGGCGCTGGCCCATGGCGTCTGCCGGTCGGCGGCGCTCGCGACACGACTGGCGACGCCTCATCCGGAGCCGAACGCGTGGGGGACGCCGCGATGGAGTCGTCAAGACTCAGCACCGGTGCTGTTTCGACGAAGTTCCTTCCTGGGGTGGATGCGCTCGCGGACTCCTTGCCCGAGGCGAGCGCGTGGGCGTCACCCCTAGTCAGCGTCGCGGCGATTGCGGCGTGGTTGTTACTCTGGGCTGCGTTGGCGCAACCCTTTTCGCACAGCCCCGACCTCTCTTTCGTCATGGCGCTCACCGTCGCTGCCGTTTTCGCTGTCGTCGTGGTACTGGCGGCGCTGTGGATTAGCCAAACCAGAGAGGTTCCGGTGTCGGCCGCGAGCCTTTCGCGGCTGGCGGTTATCAAATGGCGACGCGAAGGCTCAATCTTCTTGGGGACACCACCACCGCAACATGACACCGCGTGGATTTTCAAATTGCGTCTCATGGAGCTCACGCGCAGCGCTGCGGGATATGTCACCGCAACAAGCGTTTGGCGGCGCGTTGCGGCGCGACTCTTTGATTACGCTTTAGTTGCGCTCGTCATCTATGCGCTGATCGCTTTGGCAGAGTGGGCGCTTCCGTCGGCGTCCGCTTGGTGGACGCTGCTTCGCTCGCCACTCGTGTTGCCGGTCTTGGCCGTAGGCGCGACGATTCCCATTGAGGCTGCTTCCTACCAGCGTTTCCGCACCACGCTCGGTAAGTGGCTATTCGGGATGGTTGTGGTGACCGGCTCGTCGCGTCCGGGCGATCACCAAACGCCAACGGCCTCGCAGCTGGCTTGGACTCGCGCATCAAGAGCCGCTTGGGTCGGCGCTGCGGGCGGATTTTGGCCCCTGGCCCTCATGCGTCTTCGACGCGAATTACACAACGCGAGGGATAGCGAAACAGAGTGGGATGCTGGCGGCGACGCCGTCATTATGGAGCGCCCTACGGCCGTGCCAGCGGTGGTCACCGCGCTCCTCGTCATTTCTGCTGCGGCGGTTGTCTTTGCAATGGGCTGGCGCGACGATTTCAAAGCTATCCAACCCCAGTTTGCGGCGTGGTTTTCGTCGTCGACCGAATCCATCGCGGGCCTCTGGAATAAATCCGTGCAGCAAGGCGCGGATATTGTCTCCAGCGTGACTGGACCGCGGGGCAATAGCGCACCACCAACCCCTTCTGTGGATGCCAGCAAGCCTGATGCCGCCAACAAAGCGACCAGCGGCGCAAGCGCTGAACAGACTGCTAAAGCGGCACCTCCGCGTGCTACTTCGGAGGCCGAGGCCGCGATCGCACGTTTGTCCGCCGAAGCGCACCAGCGCCGCTTGCGCATTGACGGCTACGTGAAGCAAACCGACGCGGCGCGTCGAAGCGGAAATTACAGCGGCTTGCAGGGTGTGTGTGATCGCTGGTCGAAAGACCAACCCGCCAACGCGCAGGCTTGGCAGTGCTTGGGATTGGCGCAATTCCAAAACGGCGCGGGCCGCGAAGCGTTGCCTGCGCTGCGCCAATCGCTCAAGCTTGAACCCAACGATCCAGCCGTCGAGGCGGCGATTCTGAAGATCCTTCGCCAGTAGACCGCGGGCCGCGCGGCAACACGCACGCGGCGCAGCGCTGGGCGGGCCGAAAGCGCGCCTACTTACGACGCAATAAGTAGACGAACTCGCCGTTGGCGGCGCTTTGATCTACGAGCGCATTGCCCGTTTGCCGGGCGAACGCTTGGAAATCGCGTTGTGACGCTGGGTCGGTTGCAACCACACGCAGCACCTCGCCAGTTTTCATGTCATTCAGCGCTTTCTTCGTGCGCAAAATTGGCAGCGGGCAATTCAACCCTCGGGCATCGACCTCGCGATCGGGTGCAGCTTGCGTCATTTTCGATTCCTGATGATCTCGTGGTCGTCCGGGCTGTTGGCGCCGAGCGCACCAACAGCAGATGCGCGATTTTAGTCGAGGTACTCGAACAGACGCACTACGCGCGACACACCGCTCGTCGTGCTGGCCAGTTGGCTCGCGGCTTCGGCTTCCGAGCGCTTCACAATGCCCATGAGATACACCACGCCCGCTTCAGTCACGACTTTGACGTGATTGGCTTGGAAGCGATTGGCTTCTAGAAAGCGAGTCTTCACGAGCGTCGTCAAGCGCGTATCGTTGCTCACAGACATCACGCCGCGCGATTCGCCGACGGAGAGTTCGTTAAACACCCGCTTGATGCCGCCGACTGACATGACCTCGCCTTCGACGTCGCGTTTCACCGCCTCGGTGGCCGCTTCGCCGCTGATCAACACATGCCTGTTGTAGCTCGTGATGTTGACGTGCACTTGGCTGCCGAAGCGCGATTTCACTTTCAGAAGCGCGCGGTTTTCGATGTTTTCATCGTCAATGAAAACGCCGCTCGTGCGCCGATCTTCGGCGACCGCAACCGCCGCCACTGCACCGCCGACAATCAACGGCGCGCAGCCCGAAAGCGCATTGGCCATCGCACCCACGGCAATCGCCCACAACATCAGTTTCACATGCTTTTTCATCGCTACTCTCCCAACAAAATTCGATCAACGGCATCGCAAAGCGCATGAATGCACACGCGATGAAGCTCCTGAACCCGCATTATGCGGGTTGCAGGCACCGAAATGAGACAGTCCTGTGACGAGAGTTGTTCCCCGAGCTTGCCCGGATTGGCTCCCGACAGGGCTATCACCTGCATTTCGCGTTCATGCGCCGCTGCCACGGCCTCAACCACGTTCGCTGAATTTCCGCTGCAAGAAATCGCGATCAACAGGTCGCCTGCGCTGCCATGCGCGCGTACTTGCCGCGCAAACACATCGTGATAGCCATAGTCATTGGCAACCGCCGTGAGCACGCTGCTGTTCGCTGACAGTGCAAACGCGGGCAACGCCGGACGCTCGCGCTCCAGGCGTCCAACCAACTCCGCGGCTAGATGCTCAGCGTCGGACGCCGAGCCGCCGTTGCCGCAGGTGAACACCCGATGGTTCGCCATAAATGCGTTCACGATGCGGCCTGCTGCGTCTTCGAGCACCGGCGCGAGCGCTGCCGCAGCGGCGGCGCAGTTCTCTGCGGCGTCCTCAAAATGTTTGCGAATCGCCGTCACCATCGCAGCGTCGGGTGCGTCAGGAAATTCGTCAATGAAAGATTCCGCCATCGTGCGTCTCGTCGCTATTCCGCAAAAATGTTTTTGAGCCATTGCGGTGGCTTGCCGCCTTCAAACAACACCGCGTCTATTCTGCACGCGGGCGTAGTGCCGAGCGTGCTCAGATACAAGCCCGCCGCGCGCTCGATGCGTTCGCGTTTTTGCCGACCGATGCTCGCGCTCGCGCCGCCAAAACTCGCGCTCACGCGCTGACGCACTTCAACGAACACGAGCGTTGCGCCTTCACGCATGATGAGGTCGATCTCGCCCATGCGGCACGACCAATTGCGCGCCACAACCGTGAGGCCCGCCTTGCACAGCAGCGCCTCGGCGTCGCGCTCGTAGCGCTCTCCCGAACTCATCCGGTCATTGCCCGAGTTTCACTGGCGCGCGATCACGAAATTCGCCGACCATCGGTTGCCGTCGGTACTGCCCGTCTTTGAGCGTGAGCAGACCAATCGCGCCGTCAAACGAACGTGGCAATACATCGCGCCCCGCCGCGCTCGCTAGGCGCGCCGCATCAACGCCGAGCGCGTATAACCGCGCGAGCGTCGGCGGCAGCTTTTCAGTCGGCGCATACGGCGCGAATTCCTCGCGCTCGCCGTCGACGAGCCACGGCGCATCGGCAATCCGCAGTCCGGTCCAATCGGTCGTCCGATCCGGCGCGACCTCGTACGTCGCGCTCGTCATGTAGACGCTCATCCCGCGCAGATAGGGCAGCAACTCGCTCAACACCGCACCGGAGCCCGCGAAGATCACGCAATCAACGTTGTCACGCCGCCAGCCGTCCGTCGCTCTGCGCCACGCGGTGCGCTCACCCAGCGCCGCCTGCTGCAGTTTGATCGCATTTTGTTCGCGCCAATACGCTGCCACCGCGACCGTCACGCGCGATGACAGCGCGCCGCTGCTTTCCACCAATATCGGCGCGCGGCACGCGTCGGCCATCGCTTGTTGTGCGACGGCTTCGGCTTCTGATTCCAAGTCCGGCGCCAGTACCGCCATGCTGTTCGGCGGCACCGTGCCGAGCGCTGAGAGCATCAAGGTTGGCCGTGGCGTCGACAGTTTCGCCAGCGCCAGCGCCGTTACGTCGGCGCGGCCTAACGGCCCAATGACCCAATCGGTGCGCTTGTCGACGCAGCGCTCATATGCCGCTGTGACGGTCTCCGCGCCGCTTCCGCCACCGTACGCGCATTCAGTCACGTTCACTTCGTTCTTGCGCGTCGCGAACACTGCGTTTGCGCCATCGCGCACTGTCGCCGCAGCGCGCTTCAAGAGCGCGCTATCGAGCGGCAACAACAACACGACGCGCAGCGCCGTGTCTGGCGCGGCGCTGGTTTGCGCTACAGTGCGTGACGTGTTGCTCGACGACGAAGCCGCGCTGTCGGCAACGGGTTGTGGCCTCGCAAACGGCGGGGTGCTCTGCGCGTGGGCGTTTTGTGCCGTCAAAGTTGTCGTCACCAGCGCCACCACGCACACGCACGAAGGCACAGCGCGCGAGAGCGCAAAATCGAGCAAGCGACACACTTTTTTAGGCACGGGGAACATGGCGGAACTGTTGGACATTCAAGCTGGATTGTATGTAGTGGCGACGCCGCTCGGGAATTTGGGCGACATCACGCTGCGCGCGCTGCACGTCCTCAAGCACATGCCCAGCATCGCGTGCGAAGACACGCGCATGACGCGCGACTTGCTGCGCCACCTCGACATCCCGCCGCCTGAGCTTTACTCTGTGCGTGAGCACAACGAGCGCACCGCCGCTGAAGCCGTCATTTGTCGCATCCAGAGCGGACAGGCCGTTGCCTACGTGAGCGACGCGGGCACGCCCGCCATCTCCGACCCTGGCGCGCGGCTCGTGGCCGCCGTGCGCGCGGCTGGTTTTCCGATTATTCCGATCCCCGGAGCCAGCGCCGTCACCACTGTGCTCTCCGCCGCCGGGCTCGAATCGACGGCGTTTACGTTCCTAGGTTTCGCGCCGACGTCCAACGGCGAACTTGCTACGTTTGTCGACGGCATTG
>JAKPSO010000250.1 GCA_029571495.1 Pseudomonadota bacterium | reverse complement strand
TGTCGGTGGCGGCGGTTACGCTGACTTGCGTAAGCTCAACGCGTGCGGACGAATCCGCGCCGAGAAGCTCAACAAAAAACGTGGCGGTCACCGCGTTACCTGCGTCTTCTACGTTGCGCTTGTTCTCTCCGTCGTCGGGAGATTCGTTGAGCGAAAAGGCCATCTCGCCGTTCTCCCAGAGCACCACCCGGTCTGCGGTTAGCAACATGACGACATCAACCCAGCCACTACTCGTGTTGATTTGCGACGATGCCAAAACAGCGCCGCTGCGTGCGTAGGCCCAGTTTGATACCCGCCCTAAATCCGTCACGTTGAGGTAGATGCCAGCGCCCAGACCAACGTACACCGCATCAGCGTTTATGACCTCCGGCACGCGGATGCGAAACGTGATGGTGACCATGTTGGCGAGGTCAAATGCCGTACTGATCCAAATGGTCTGTGTTTGGTTGGTCGCTGCGTTGCTGTTTACCGCGTTGATCTGCAGTACGCCATTGACTTGGTTGAAAATCCAACCCGGTGGCGTCGCGCTGGCCGTCCACACAGCGTCAAGCGTGGGGCCGTTGCTAAACGGAAACTGGCGTGGGCTGCCGAGCCCCACCATCACATTCGGGTCCGGTGCGGTGCGCTTGGTGATTCGGCCGTAGGTCGTAAGTTCGGGGTCGAGTCCGTAAAGTGCGTCGCTCATGACTTGCTCCGTGGTGGGTCGCTACCCTTCATCGGCGTGCCGTGCGGATCAGCACTAGCGAATCGACCGCGAAACGGATTCGCACTCGCGACTGCGAGCGGAGATCCAGATTGTTGAAACACCTGTACTGCGGGAACGCAGAGACGACGCTGGGCGACGGTTAACGTGAGTGCCAATCGAAGTTGGCAGGGTTAGCAAATTTGGCAAATGGAAACTCGGATTTATCTTATCCCATTGGTCGGCGCAGCGCTATCGCAATTTCGACGGCAATCAACACGGGCGCATTTGTGGAAGCGCGGCGTGTATAGGAGCGATGAGTAGCGTGGGCGGCCCGTGACGCTACGCATAAGCGCCCTACGCAGTCGGCGCGATCATGGATCGACTTGCCGTTGGCTTAGTCCGGAGCCCGTCGACGCTCACCACGAACGGATTGCCTAACGCGACCATTGGCGCGCGCGCACCCTACGGTGTCGTGAGACCCAGCAGATATTGCTCAATGGCGGTGGAGGTCGAGCGTGTCGCACCGGCGCCAACCGCGCCGCTAGTCAACGCGGTGCCGCGCAGCCCGAGTAGGTAACGAATGGCGAGCAGGCCGTCGCTCGTCGCGCCGTACGAGCCGTTGCCGTCGACATCGAGGCCCTGGCCGCGGGCGGTGACGACAGTGAACTGATTGGTGAAGGGGCCTAACGAGACGTTGCCGGTGTTTCCAGTCAACCCCACAATGCTTCCCGCAGTAAGTGCAGCGGGCTGTCCGGCCACAACCACACAGTTGGCGAAACTGTTGGCCTGGCCGGTTATCGCCTGACAGGGCGCGCTAAGCGTACCCGCAACCATTTGCACCGCGCCCGTCGCGTTGTTGGTATGGCTTTGCTGCGTCAAATTCACGACGAAGGGCGAGCCATACGTGACGCCCGCGGAGCCTGCAGGTTCGACGCTGACGATGTATGAAAACGCGAAGTTCGACGTTTGTCCTGAATTCGCGGAAAACACAACACCCGGGGTTGGGCCTGTCGACAACTTGCTGAATGTGAGCAGACCGGCGTTGCCAGCCCCGGTGCCAACGTCAATGGCGATGTCGCCCGCGGTGTAGACGTTGCCGCCACCGCTGCCTGTTGCATCGACCAGCGTGAACGCGCTGAACGTGTACTTCACGACGCCGTTGACGGTAATGCTGCAAGACGTCGGAGCGGCGATCGTCCCGCATGAGACGGCGTGCGCGGCGCTCGGTGCGAAACACGCGCAAGCGAGCGTCACGAATGCCAAAAATACGGACGCGTAGGACCTGACGGCTGAGGTGTTCACGGAATGCGCTCCCAAACGGATTGCGTAGCGGTTGGTGACCAGAGGCGCGAACGTCGCTTGCGCAGACGCCGCGTTGGCTTACTAAAACGCTTTCCAAGATCAAACTTCGCCAGCGCGCGTCGAAAGAAATGACGGCGTATAGCTTTTCAACGCTGACGGCCGCCAGGCGGCGCTTGCGGCCTCACCCAATCCGATGTTGACAATCGAGAAAATACGCAGCCAGTGACCGTAGTTCGGTCGTTGGAGCCTAAAAGCTATCAACCGGCTCGGGTTGGTGGGCAACGTGGCGCGAAGGTCATGCCTCTTGGTCGCGATTCAACGTGCGAGGCCGGTGCGGCCAGCGCGGCGCAGCGCAGTGTTTACTGCTGTTGGTAATGCTCCCGCACCTTCGCCGCGATTTGCGGTTCGGTGAGTTTGTCGACGGTTTCGACGCCGACGACGCGGTCACCGAGGCCCTTGGAGGTGAGACGCTTTTGGAGTTCGCCTTTGGCTTCGCCGGGGCCGATGATGAAGATGGCCGGTGCGTCTTGCAGATGCGAGATCACGTCGTCGTAATACGTTTGCAAGTGGCCCGCGTATTGACGGTCGCGATGGTCTTCCGCCGCGCCCTGCTCCGACGAATGCCCGCTGAAGCGAACGTGCTTTTCAACACCAGACACCATGTGTTTGCTCAGCGCTTCGCCGTGAGCGTCGGCGCTCAGAAAGACGATGAATGCTTCTTTGTGGTCAATCCACAATCCTGTGTTTCGGTTCATGTTGTGCTCTCGTTTGGTTGCGAACGAGTGTTCGCAGGGTTACGCGCGAGAGCATGCACGTTGCGTCGGCGCTTATCCGTGCGATAGCGCACTGTGGCGCTACGCGGCGAGCTGTCGCAGCGCCGGCGCGATGAGCGTTTCGAACTGTCGCACCGCCTCGTCGATTGGTGGTGGCGACGGCACATCGACGCGCCATGTGAGTAGCCCCATCAACGCACCGGCAATCATTTGAACATTCGCTTCGTGCTGCCACGTCGCTTTGCCGGATCGCTTTAACTCGGTGGCCACGAGTTCAACGACCATGGCCCGAAAACGCGAGTACACGACCTGTCCGCTGCGACGACCGATGATGGCCCGCGCGAGTTTGCGTTGTTCGTGCAAATGTTCGAGCAAGCCGCGCGCAATGAGCGACAGCTTTGCGTCCGCTCGCGAAGCGCTTGCCCCTGTCGTCGCTTCTTGTAAACCCGTGCGCAAGCCGCCGAGCCCAAAGTTCAGCAGCGCTTCTTTGCTTTGGAAATGTACGTAAAACGTCGAGCGCCCGACGTTCGCGCGTTCGCAAATGTCTTGCACCGCGAGCGCATCCCAACCCTTCTCGACGATGAGCGAAAGCATGGCGTCGCGCAGCGCCGTTTGCGTGCGCTGTACGCGGCGGTCTGTTCGGTCTGGTAATAGTGAAGTGGCGAGAGTCATCGGGATTTGATGGACGCAAAGCGCGCGAGTGTCTACTTATGCACAGCGTTGTCGCTCGTGTGCGTTGTTACGAAAGCGCAAGTCGAAATAATAGACACATGTCCAAAAAAATCGAAACGCGCCAACCATGATCGCGCCTGAAGCCAAAGCACCGACACGAAACCTCGCCGAAGGGTTTGTGCGCCACGCGCTCTATCCCGTGCTCGCCGCTGCGACGGTGGTGTATTTGTACGTTGACGTGAACGCCGCAGAGGGCGCCGCGACGAACTTGGGTCGCTGGTACGGCGCGTATCTGATCGCGCTAGTGGTGACGTTGTTGGTCGTTGAACATCTCGCCCCGCTGCGCGCGGAGTGGCGCATGACGTCGAGGCTATTTCTTCGTCGTGATTTGCCGTATCTCGTGATCGGCGGTGCAACGCTCACCGTGATCAATGCGGCGGGCGTGCATGTCGCAACACACTTTCAACTTGCGCGCGGCGGCGCCGCGGCCTCGCTGCCGATCACGCTCGGAGCGGTGCTCGCGATATTGCTCACGGACTTCGCGTGGTACTGGGTGCATCGCGTGAGCCACGAGGCGAAGGGGCGCGCCGGTCGGTTCATGTGGCGCGTGCACGTTGCGCATCATCTGCCCGCGCAGGTGTACGTGTTGATGCACGTCGTCGGCCATCCACTCAACGCCATCATCGTGCGTGCGCTGTTGACGGTGCCGCTCTACGCGCTCGGATTTCCGCCGGAGTCCGTGCTCATCGCGGGTGTCGTCACGGGCTTTCAGGGCTTGGTGTCGCACTTCAACGTCGACAGCCGCGTCGGGTGGCTCAACTATCTGTTGATCGGCACCGAGCTGCATCGCCACCACCACTCAGCCGACGTGAACGAAGCGAAGAACTATGGCGCGGTCGTGTCGCTGTGGGACCAACTGTTCGGCACGTTTCACTATCAACCGGGCCGCGCGCCCAAGCGCCTTGGCGTCGATGACGCGACGTTGTATCCCGCCGATGTGCAAATCGGCAAAGTCATGGCGCTGCCGTTTCGCTAGCCCGAGCAGTTCGATCTAGTGCAAGACGACGCGAAACGGGATGTAGAAGCGCAGGTCGCGCACGTCGGCCGGAAGCACGCATTCCGGCGCGCGCAGCGAATCGCTGAACATCGCGACGACGTAATACTTCTGCGCTTCCTCGGAAATATTCAGCGCTCTGACGCCGCGCACGCGCCCCTCGTTATCGATGTACGCAGAGATCGTGCCGGTGACTTCAATTGGGCGGAACGTGTGCTTGTAACGCTGCCGGGGTAGACGGGGCTTGCAGTTGTCGGCGAGAGCCTTCGGGAACTGTCCCGTTCTTGGCGTTGCGGCCTGACCCTTCGGCCGCTCGGCCTCGGCCTGCAATGCGTCGGCGCTTTCGTACCAGTAGCGGGCGTGGATCAAGTTCTTCATAACGCCGATGCCCGCTTGATAGGCCTGTGCCAACTTGAACTGCGCGTCGGCATTGCCCAGCTCCGCGGCTTTCGTAAGCAATTCGGCAGCGCGTTCGCGGTCACGCTCGACGCCGTCGCCGGATTGGTACAGCATCGCTAGGTCGGTCATCGCCGCGCTGTGGTTTTGTTCGGCAGCGCTCGCAAACCACTTCGCGGCGGCCTTGCTGTCGCGCAGCGTCCCATGTCCGTCGCGCGACGACACTCCGACGCGATATTGCGCATCGGCGTTGCCGGCCTGCGCCGCCGCGAGCGCGAGCATGTACGCGCTCTGGTTGTCAATTGCTCCGGGGACGGAGGTCGCGGGTTCCGCTGTCGCGGGTTCCGCTGTCGCGGGTTCCGCTGTCGCGGGTTCCGCTGTCGCGGCGCCGCAATGCGATGACGTCGCGCCGATAAGAGAAAACACGATGCTAACCAAGACCCAAGGTTTGCAGATTTTCATTGTGATCGCGAACGCTTCAAGTGATGAGGACAATATAAGCATCTCA
>JAKPSO010000249.1 GCA_029571495.1 Pseudomonadota bacterium | reverse complement strand
TTCGACAAAGTGCACGAACGCAATGCCGCGCGCGGCGAGCGCATCGACGAGCGCGCCGTAGGTGGCTTGCGCGTGACTGTCCGGTTTGGAATTGTTCGCGGCCGAAACCGGCGAGAGACGAATGCCGACGCGATCTTTGCCCCACACGTCGATGGCCGCGTCCACAACACGCAACACAAAGCGCAGGCGGTTTTCGATGGAGCCGCCGTAAGCATCAGTGCGGTGATTCGAGCTGTCGCGAATAAATTGCTCTAACAAATAGCCGTTCGCGCTGTGAATTTCGACGCCGTCGAAACCCGCGCGTTTTGCGACTTCGCACGAGTGGCGATATGCAGCAACGTAGTCATCAATCTCAGCAATCGTCAGCCCGCGCGCGGGGCCGCGCTCAACCTTACCGTTTTGGGTGTAGAGCGTGCCGCCGGGGTTGAAACCATCGCTCGCGGAGACCGGCGCAACGCCGCCCGGTTGCAGATCAGCATGCGAAATCGCGCCGACGTGCCAGAGCTGCGCGACGATCTTGCCGCCTTTGTCGTGTACGGACTTCGTCACGAGCTTCCAACCCGCTTCCTGTTCTGATGAATAAATGCCAGGCGTGCCCATGTAGCCCTTGCCCGTCGCGAGGACCTGCGTTGCCTCCGACACGATCAGCCCCGCGCTCGCACGTTGGCCGTAGTACTCGGCGATCAACGCGTTCGGTGCATCGGTTTCAGGCGTCGCGCGGCAACGCGTGAGCGGCGCCATGAAGATGCGATTGGCGGCTTCAATTGCGCCGATGCGAACAGGTGAAAACAAGGTGGTGGGGTCAGATGACATCATCGTAGAAGCAAATTGAGTCGGTGAATTGTCGGCATGTTGCGACGCGCCGAGCTTAATCAAGGTCAAGGCGAACGCGGAAAATTCTCGGCACCGCGCGCCGCGATGCGCCAAGCGACGGCGCGTTCAACGGCTTGTGACACGCTCGCCTTCAACTCCGGCGTGACCACAAAATTATCCGGCGTGACACCGGCACGGTAAGTTTTCTGCTGGCGTTTGAGCGAACCGTCGGCCAGGTTGGCGAAGACAATTTCTGTGGCGTTGGTCGCCGCATTGCCACCGGCGACCGTCCGCGCGTAGAGCGCTGAAAACGCACTGCCGTTGCTCGACAGGCCTTGGTAATCGCCGAGGAAGTAGCCACGCGCAACGGGCGCGCTGCGCATCTCGAACGCAGCGTTGATCTCACTCTCGCGCCAGTTCACACCGTCTGCGGACACTGCAAGGCGATAGACCGTCGGTAGCGTCTTGCTGTCCGACGTGTTCTCGCGGAAGTCGTAGTAACTCACGCCTATCACGCCATCAGCGCGCACATGAACCGTCGGAATGAGCGCAGGCACGTCGGCACGCGCGTTGACCCGAGCCGGGGCTGACCACGTGAGTCCGGCATCACTGGATACCGAGTACGCAATGCCGTCATACCCGCCAAGACCGAAGCGCGCGTCTTGCCACACGACGTGAACGCGGCCGTCCTTGCCAACTGAAATAGATGCCAGCCCCGTCGCATCGCGTAACGCAGCGAATGTCTCGGGATCCACCGTGCCGACGCCAAAGTACTCGGCAATCGTGATCGGAGCACCCCAAGTCGCGCCGCGATCGGCCGAGCGCTGCACGCGCATGCGCTGGCCGAGTGGATTCGCCG
>JAKPSO010000226.1 GCA_029571495.1 Pseudomonadota bacterium | reverse complement strand
CGTCGTAAAGACCCACAACCTGACTAAGTTCAAGGCCTAAAGCCTGTGATGGAGCGGTTACATGAGTAAGGAATTATTGCTGGTAATGGAAGCGGTCGCCAATGAAAAAGGCGTCGCGCGTTCGGTCATTATCGAAGCTATGGAAGCGGCGCTGGCATCGGCGGCTAAAAAACGTTATCACGACGAAGATGTTTCCGTGCGCGTTTCCATCAATCCTAAAGATGGTACTTATGAGACCTTCCGTCGCTGGGAAGTCGTGGCCGATGACGTGGTCATGGAATCGCCGGACCGCATGATCCGCATGATGGACGCCGTCGACGAGAAAGCCGACGCCCAAGTGGGCGATTTCATCGAACAACAAATCGAAAATCCGGAATTTGGCCGCATCTCGGCTCAAGCCGCCAAACAAGTCATCGTGCAGCGCGTGCGTGAAGCTGAGCGCGCACAGGTGCTGGAAGCCTGGGCTGACCGCGTTGGCGAATTGATCAACGGTATCGTGAAGCGCACCGAGCGCGGCAATGTATATGTGGACCTCGGCGGCAATGCCGAAGCCGTTATTCCGAAAGACAAATCGATCCCGCGCGACGTGCTGCGTCCGGGTGATCGCGTACGTGGTTACCTGCTGGAAGTACGCCCGGAAACACGCGGCCCTCAGCTGTTTATCTCGCGCAGCGCCCCGGAATTCATGATTGAACTGTTCAAGCTCGAAGTGCCGGAAGTGGGACAAGGTTTGGTGGAAATCAAAGCAGCCGCACGTGACCCGGGCGATCGTGCAAAGATCGCCGTACTTGCTCACGATCACCGCACCGATCCAATCGGCGCCTGCATCGGTATGCGCGGTTCGCGGGTACAGGCAGTATCGAATGAATTGAACGGCGAGCGCGTCGATATCGTGTTGTGGTCGGAAAACCCCGCACAATTCGTGATCAATGCGATGGCGCCAGCGGAAGTGCAGTCGATCATCGTCGATGAAGAAAAGCATTCGATGGACATTGCCGTTGCCGAAGACAAATTGGCGCAAGCCATCGGTAAAGGTGGCCAGAACGTGCGTCTTGCAAGCCGTTTGACCGGCTGGCAATTGAACGTGATGACGCAGGACCAGGTCAGTGCGAAGAGCGACGCCGAACAAGCGACCGCTCGCCAGTTGTTCATGGCCAAGCTTGAGGTCGATGAAGAAATCGCCGGCATCCTGGTCGCCGAAGGTTTCAGCACCGTGGAAGAAATCGCCTACGTACCGGCGGCTGAACTGCTTGCGGTGGAAGGCTTCGATGAAGACATCGTGGAAGAGCTCCGTGCCCGCGCACGTGACGCACTGCTGAACGATGCGCTGGCTGTCGAAGAAGAAATGGAAGATCACAAACCGGCGGAAGATTTGCTGGCGGTGGAAGGCATGGATGAAGCGACGGCGTATGCCATTGCCGGCCATGGCGTTATCACCAAACAGGATCTGGCCGATTTGGCGACTTTTGAGTTGCTCGACATGGTGGACATGGATGAAGCGCAGGCTGCGGCTTTGATCATGGCTGCCCGCCAAGATTGATTGCTTCAAACTCGTTATAGATTTAGTACCGTAACAGAACGGGCTCCGGCCCCTATCAGGATACAAAAAACATGTCTGAAGTCACCGTAGGTTCACTGGCCAAAGTGCTTGGAATGCCCACCGAGAAGTTGCTCGAGCAACTCGCGGGTGCGGGCATGACATTCAGTGGGCCAGATCAGGTGGTCAGTAGTACCGAGAAGATGAAGTTGTTGGGTTTCCTGCGCCGTACCCATGGCAAAGATGAAAAGGTTGCCGAGGGCGAAGCGCCCAAGCAAATCACGCTCAAGCGCCGCAAGGTCGAAGAGCTGACCGTTAGCGCCGGCAAGGCGAAAACCACCGTTTCGATTGAAGTCCGTCAAAAGCGCACTTATGTCAAACGCGATCAAGTTGAAACTCCGCAAAATGACGAACGCGAAGATGCATTGCGCAAGCTCGAAGAGTCCAAATCCCGCAATCAGGCCGAGAATGAAGCACTGAATGCGCAGGATCGCGCTCGTCGCGAAGAAGAAGCGCAGCGTCGTGCCGTTATCGAAGCAGCGGCACAGGCCGCCCGCGCCGAGGCTGAAAAAGTCGTTGCAGCCGTCGTGGTCAAACCGGACGAAGATGCCGGTGCCAAGGCTCCGAAGCCTGTCGACAAGCACGCACCGCGTCCGCACAAAGTGGACATGCCGCGTCGCGATGACAAGGTCGCTGCCCCGAAAACTCCGGTCAAGACGGCAGTCAAACACAAGCCTCGCGGTTCGCATGCGATGGTCGACAATGAAGGTGAAGATGATGCTGCTGCGCGTTTTGCGGCCGGTCAATTGCATCTGACCGCTGATGAACGTGCGCGTCGTTCCGCCGGCAATCGTCGCAAGCCCAAAGTTAAAATCGTGGAAGCTTCACGTACTGCGACGGGTCAGCATGGTTTCTCGAAACCCACAGCACCCATCCTGCGTGAAATTTTTATCGGTGACAGCATTGTCGTCAGCGAACTCGCCAACAAATTGGCATTGAAAGGCGGCGAAGTCGTTCGAGCCCTTTTCAAAATGGGTGTGATGGCGACCATCAATCAAGTCAT
>JAKPSO010000176.1 GCA_029571495.1 Pseudomonadota bacterium | reverse complement strand
TGGCGACCACCGAGCAGTGGAAAGACAAGCAAGGCAACAAACAAGAGCGCACGGATTGGCACCGCATTGAATTTATCGGTCGCACGGCCGAAGTCTGCGGCGAGTACCTGAAAAAAGGCGCTCCGGTCTACATCGAAGGTCGCATTCAATACGACAAGTGGACCGACAAAGAAGGCGTCGAAAAGACGATGACCAAGATTCGTGGTGACCGCATGCAGATGCTCGGCGGCCGAACCGGCGGTGGCGGTAGCGATGCTGCTTACGACGACGGCGGTAGCGATCGCAGTGACCGCGGCGGCTCGACGCCTCGCACGACGGGCCAACCCATGGGCTCTGGCTCCGCAGCGGGCGCACCGAAAAAAGCGAAGCTGGACGATTTCGACGACGATATTCCGTTCTAAATCGCTGTCCGCGAAGGGCAAGCAACAGCTTAATGCCGTCACCGACCGCCAGACGGTCGTTTGACGGCATTTTTATTGATTGTTGACTTATAGACAATAACGGCTGAAAGCACCGTTTGGCGGTCGATAGGGCCACAAAGCTGTTATTCGGAATGTAGGCGACGACTTGGCGTCGCTTGGCGGGGCGAGGTGAAACCGGACACAAGCGCGGCCGAGTCCGCACCTACAAGCAGTTGCTGCGTGTGTCTTTGTTTTTCGTGAGTCCTATTGCTCGTCCTGTCTGAGATACGCGATCAACAGCCGCGCCGCCGCAGAAAGCGTGTCGCCCTCGCGATAGCAAATCGTGAAACGCCGCTCGGCCCACGGCTCGTTGAGCGGAATGCAGCGCAGGCCGTACACCGCAAGATACGACGCCGCCACTTCCCGCGGCACTACGCAAATCGCCAGATTCGCGCGCACCACGCGCAGCGCCGCTTCGAAGTTGGTGACCACGACGCGATGACGCACGCGCTTGCCCGCAGTCGCAGCGGCGCGCGCGAGCATCACGTGCACGGCGCTCGACACCGGCAAGCTCACTTGCTCGTAGTCCAGCGTGTCGGCATAGACAAGTGAGGTGCGGCTGGCAAGCGGGTGTGACGGATGCAGCGCGACGGTGAGGGTGTCGGTGCGGTACGGTGCTGTTTGCAGACCGGAGGTATCAGCGGCGTCCCAACAAATTCCGAGCGAGGCCGCGCCTTCGCGCACGCTACGCACGATGTCGGGACTGATGCGCTCATCCATGCGCACTTGAATGTCACGATGCGCGGGCAGCGCGAGAAATTCCGCGACATCATCGGCCAGCGATTCGGCCATCACTGAGGCCGACGCCAACACGCGCACCTCGCCGCGCACCCCCGAGGCGTAGCCCGCCATCGCTTGCTCGATGCGGCTCGCGGTGGCGAGCATGTCGCGAGCGTGCTCCAACAGTGTGAGCCCCGCGGGCGTCGGCTCCACGCCGTGTCGACGCCGCTGCAAGAGCGGCACGCCAACGTTCTCTTCAAGCTGCGCCAAGCGTTTGCTCACGGCCGAACCCACGAGATTCGCCGCGCGCGCCGCATGCGCCATGTTGCGCGTCTCGCAAACGGCGATGTAGAGGCGCAGCGTGGTGAGGTCTAGGTCGCGCATGGGCTTTTGTATTTCCGTAATGGAATATCTAGATTCGTTTTTTATCGTTTTGCGCCTAGAAAAGCAAATCTAAAATGGGCGAGGATCGGGTGCAAACATGGCGAACGCAAGCGGATGCACTTATTTTTTGTCACGGATTTACACAGATGAACACGGATTTTTTTGGACGCAGATTCCGCAGATGAATCAGTTGATTGACGCAGATTTTTGAAAGAAATGACGACACAGTCACTCAAAAAAATCAGCGGAAATCCGCGTTAAATCTGCGTAATCTGCGTCAAAAATCGCACCGCATCACCAACCTATTCGAGACTATTCGAGACTGAAGCGCATCAATGAAAACACCGGTCACCGTCCGCGAAGTGGGGCTACGCGATGGCTTGCAGAGCATCGCAACGATCCTGCCCACTGCGCAAAAGCTCGAATGGATTTCTGCCGCTTACGCCGCTGGGCAGCGCGAGATAGAAGTGGGCTCGTTCGTGCCTGCGCGCTTGCTGCCGCAATTGGCCGACACCGCCGAGCTGGTGGCGCACGCCAGGACCTTGCCGGGGCTCGTGGCGTCGGTCTTGGTGCCGAACGTGAAAGGTGCCGAGCGCGCGTTTGAAGTGGGCGCGCATTCGATGCTGGTGCCGATTTCGGCAAGTGCGGCGCACAGCGCGGCGAACGTGCGCAAAACGCCGGATGAAATGGTGGCTGCGATCTCGCAAATTCGCGCGGCACGCGATGCAGCGGGTTCGAAAATATTGATCGAAGTGGGCATGAGTACCGCGTTTGGTTGCACGATTCAAGGCGACGTTTCGGAGGACGAAGTGTTGCGCTTATTACAGGCTTCACTAGACGCAGGCGCGGACAGCGTAGGGCTCGCAGACACCGTGGGCTACGCCGATCCGGCGCAGGTGCGTCGCTTGTTCGAAAAGGCATTTCGCGCGGTCGGCGACAAGCTCACGTGTGCGCATTTCCACGACACGCGCGGACTCGCACTCGCGAACGTGTGCGCAGCGTTGGACGCAGGTGTCCGCCGCTTCGACGCGTCGCTCGCGGGCATCGGCGGCTGCCCACATGCACCGGGCGCAAGCGGCAATGCGTCGAGCGAAGACGTGGTGTTTATGCTGGAGCGCATGGGATTCAGCACCGGCGTGAATTTGAATGTGCTGCTCGCACTACGCAAACGCGTGACCGAGTGGTTAAGCGGCGAGCAGTTTGGTGGCGCGATTTGGCGCGCTGGGATGCCGAAGTCGAGTGCTCCTGGCCGTGCAACGGTATGACTGGCATTGCCAATTCACCACTTGTGCGCCTGACGGCATAAGGGCGGTATGAAAGCACCCGCGCCGCTTGTGCCACACACAGACGCGTCCGTGCCCTTTGCGGGCCGCATCCTGTTTCTTTCGCAAGACGCAAGCCTTATCTCGCGCCAGCTCGTGGGCGATGACATCGCGCTCGACACTGCTTTGCCGTTACGAAACGATGTTTCGACTGACGAAATTTCACCGACCTGGGTCACGTACCACTACGACGAAAAACTTGGTGAGTACCCCTACGCCGGCCTCAAGTGCGGCGACGTTCTACCGTTCGGCACCGGCAGAGTCAAAGCCGGTGGCTTCGCCGTGACCGTCGCGGGTCGACGGTACGGCAAGGGCTCGTCGCGCGAGGCGAGCCCATTTGCCGAATGGTGCGCGGGTATCCGTTTGATCATCGCCGAAAGTTTTGAGCGCATCTATCGGCAAAACTGCCGCAATCTCGGAATTTTCACCTCTACCGATTTTGGATTGATCGAGCGAATACGCCGCAACGAGGCTATTCCCATCGAGGAATTCACGCGTGGTGAAGACGAGGTCACGGCCGAACTGATTCGTCGCGGTGGCCTCTTTGCCTTGATGTTCGCGCGTCGCGACGGCTGGTCTCCATCAGCGCCTGCGTCGCCCCTGCGGCCCATGACCTATGCCGAGAAAATCATCGCACGCGCGTCATCGCGTGCGTGCGTGCGGCCGAGTGACGCGGTGTTCGCGCGCGCTGCGTGGCGCTACGCGCACGAGTACAACTCGCCGCTCGGAATCGCCGCGCTCAAGCGTGCGGTGGGTGATGATTTTCAGCTCGAAGATGTGGCTAGCATCGTTTGCTTCTCGGATCACTTACCTTTCATTCACCAAGTGATGCCGGAAGCGCGCCGGAAACTGGGCTTGCTCGATCTGGCGCAAGCACTTGGCAAAGTACAGCAACGTTTCTGCGAACAGCATGGCATCCGTCTGCACGGCTTTTTGAAAGATCGCGACGGTTGTGAGGGCATCAGTCATTCGATCATGACCGAGCGTTATGTGCTGCCCGGCCAGCTTGTCGTGGGAACGGATTCGCATACACCTCACTGCGGCGCGCTCGGCGCGCTGGCGTTTGGGATTGGCTCAACCGAGATGGCGTGTGCGTGGCTCACGGGTGAGGTGCGGGTGCAGGTGCCGCCAACGTGCCGCGTCAATTTGAACGGAGCACTTAAAGCAGGCGTTGAAGCGAAAGACATCGTTCTCCACATTCTTCGCCTGCCTTACGTTCGCGACGGTCGCGCGATTGGTCACATTTTCGAGTACTGCGGTAGCGGTGTCGCCGCGCTTTCCACGGATGAACGCGCAACGCTCACCAACATGGTCGCCGAGATCGGTGGCTTTGCCGGTGTCGTCGTGCCGGATGCGGAAACCAATCGATTCCTTCGCGAGCGGCGCGATACCGATGTTGAACTTGAGCCGTGGATGTGTAGCGACGCGGACGCTGATGTTGCTCACACAATCGACATCGACTGCACAGCGATCACGCCGATGCTCGCGCGACCCGGCGATCCGGGGCTGGGTGTTTCGGTTGACGAGCTTGCGCAGCCCGTGCCCGTGAATATCGCCTACAGCGGGTCTTGCACGGGCGGCAAACTCGACGATGTTCGCCGCGTGCATGAAGTGTTGCGCTGGGCTGAGAGTCGGGGCCTACGCGTGGCAGCCAACACACGTTTCATTCTGCAATTCGGCAGTCAAGACGTGCGCGATTACGCCGTGCGCGCAGGAATGATGGCGCTGTTCGAGCGGATCGGTGCCGAGCTGGTGGAGCCGGGCTGCGGCGCTTGCGTGAACGCAGGACCAGGCATCTCCGACAACGCGAGTCAGGTCACCATCAGCTCGATCAATCGCAACTTCCCAGGACGCTCCGGCCCTGGTCAAGTGTGGCTGGCGAGCCCATCCACCGTTGCGGCCAGTGCGATCGCGGGGCGGATTATTAGTTTTGAGCAGTTGCGAGCCGATGCTGGTGAGCAGTCGCGCCTGCAACGGTAAATATTTTTTCTTCAATGCTTTGACAGGAGTTGTTCAATGTTGCCAAGATCACTTGCTCGCGTCCGTCGTGTCGCAGTAGGCGCACTTGCTGCGTCGCTGTTGACCACGAGCCTCACCGCGTTCGCGCAAAACACATCGCCGCTTCGAGTGATCGTCGCCAACAGCGCGGGCTCGGGCATTGACATTGCCGTGCGCGCGGTTGTGCCATCGCTCGCGAAGTCGCTTGGCCGGCCGGTGGTCATCGAAAATTTGCCCGGCGCAGGCGGCATTACCGCCACCTCAGCACTCATCAAATCCGCGCCCGACGGCAACACAATCGCGCTCGTTTCGAACAATCACGCGGTGAATCCAAGTGTGTACAAAAAACTGCCCTACGATTCGCTAGCGGACATCACGCCGATCACGGTCGTTGGCGACACGCCCTTTGTTCTCGCGGTAAACCCAACAAAAATTTCCGCGAAAACCGCGAAGGAATTGCAGAGTGTGCTCAAGACCAAGCCCGGCACCTACAACTACGGCTCGTCGGGGAATGGAACGATCATTCATCTGGCAGCAGCGATGTTTGCCGACGCTGCAGAAGTAGACATCAAACACATTCCTTACAAAGGCATGAACGCGATGGTTGCGGATCTTGTCGGTGGACAGACGGACCTCGCGGCTGTTGCCGTGCCAGTTGCCGCACCGTTCGTTCGTGCAGGCACGCTTCGCGCGATTGGCGTGATGGGCAAGCATCGTGTGCCGTCGCTACCGGATGTGCCGACCATCGCGGAGCAAGGTTTTCCTGACGTGGACGTGGCAGGCTGGTTTGCGTTCATTGGTCCGGCCAAACTATCGGCTGCGGAAGTGAAGAGACTGCACGATGGCATCGTCGCTGCGTTTAACGCGCCAGACAGTCGTGATGCGATGAGCAAGCAGGAAAACGTCATTCACCCGATGTCGCCGGAAGCCTCCACAAAGTTTTTCCGCGCCGAGCAGGAGCGGTACGCGCGGCTCGTGAAGAAAGCCGATGTCAAGCTCGACTAACGCCGTCGCGCACCCACCTCGAACGCGAAGCAACACACGCTAGCGCCAACGACCAATCTTTATCGTGCCCATCATGAACTTGAACCCATCACCTCATCGCGCCGACGCCTCAGAGCAAAGGAGCAAAGCCTTGCCCTTGGCAGGCCTCCGCGTGGTCGAATTTACGCACATGGTGATGGGCCCGACCTGCGGCATGGTGCTGGCGGACATGGGGGCGGAGGTCATCAAGGTGGAGCCGATTGACGGTGATCGGACGCGGCATTTACTGGGTGCGGGCGCGGGATTTTTTCCGATGTTTAATCGCAACAAAAAAAGCATTGCGATTGATCTGCACGATCCGAAAGGCGCGGCGGTCGCGCGCAAGCTTGCGGCGAGCGCGGATGTGGTTGCGGAGAATTTCAAGCCCGGCACGATGGCGAAGTATGGGCTCGATTACGCAACGCTTTGCAAGGTCAACGAGCGCTTGATTTACGTGACGTGCAAAGGCTTTTTGCCGGGCCCGTATGAGCATCGCACGGCGCTTGACGAAGTGGTGCAAATGATGGGCGGCCTTGCGTACATGACTGGCCGCCCCGGCGACCCCCTGCGCGCGGGCACGAGCGTGAATGACATCATGGGCGGCATGTTCGGCGCGATTGGCGCACTTGGTGCGTTGGTGCAGCGTGGCATCACGGGCAAGGGACAAGAGATCGCGTCCGCACTTTTCGAGAACAACGTGTTTCTCGTTGGGCAGCACATGTTGCAATACGCCATCACCGGCAAGCCCGCAGCGCCAATGCCGGAGCGCATATCCGCGTGGGCGGTGTACGACGTGTTTACCGTAAAAGACGGCGAACAAATTTTTCTTGCTGCGGTGAGCGATGCGCAGTGGGCAACCTTTTGTGACGTGCTCGGTTTCGCCGATTTGAAAGCCGACCCGCGTTACGCCAACAACAACGCACGCGTTGAATTACGAAACGTGTTGCTTCCGGAATTGCGCACGCGTCTTGCTCCTTTCACCGCCGCGAACATCGCTGCGAAATTCGAGCATGCGGGCTTGCCGTTCGCACCGATTCGAAAGCCTGAAGAGCTTTTCGACGATGAGCACCTCAATGCCACGGGCGCGCTCGCCGACATCACATTGCCGGACGGCGAACACGCAGGCGAAACCGCACGCGCTACGCTATTGCCGTTCACGATGGATGGCGAACGCTTAGGCGTGCGTTTGCAGCCGCCGACGCGCGGCGCGCACACGCGCGAGATACTTTCTGAACTCGATTTATCGCACGAACAAATTGACGCGTTAATTGCAGCGCACGCAGTGGCGTAGCGACGCAAAATGATAGCTACCGAAAAGGAGAAACCAATGAAATCTAGCCACCGCCGCGTCGTCTGCGTGAGTTTGGGCATCATCGCGCTCGCAGTCGCGCTTCCGTCTTTCGCGCAAGGCGACAGGCTCACAAAACTCATCCTGCCTTTCGCCGCCGGATCGGGCGTCGATGTGATTACGCGAGCGAGCAGCAAGTCGCTCGCGGGAGCGCTTGGCGGTGCGGTCGTGATTGAAAACCAGCCCGGCGCGGGCGGTATCGTGGGCACTTCGGCGCTGGTGAAATCCGCGCCTGACGGCGCCACGCTCTCCGTCGTGTCGAACAATCACGTGATCTACCCGAGCGTCTACAAATCGCTGCCGTTTGACCCGATCAACGACATCACGCCGATTGCGATCATGGGCACGACGCCGATGGTGCTCGTGGTGAACCCAAAAGTTCCGGCACAGAACTCGAAGGAGCTCATCGCGCTCTTGAGGGCCAAGCCCGACGCGATCAATTACGCCTCTAGCGGTAATGGCACCATTCTTCATCTCGCCGCAGAAATGTTTCTCGATGAAGCGGGCGTTAAAGCGAAGCACATCCCGTACAAAGGCGTCGGCCCAATGGTGACCGACCTGATCGGCGGGCAGGTGGATTTTGGGGTGCTTGCGCTGCCAGCGATCCAAGCGCACTTGAAGAGCGGGGCGTTGCGCGCGATTGGCACTTCAAGCAAGGCGCGCATTGCCGCCGCGCCCGAAATCCCGACGTTTGCGGAGCAGGGCTTGCCGGGTTACTTGGTCGAAGGCTGGTTTGCGGTGATCGGGCCGAAAAACCTGCCAGCGGCGGAAGTCAAGCGCGTGCATGCAGCGTTTAGCACAGCCTTCGCGGCGAACGAAGTGAAAGAGGCCATGAACAAGCAAGGCAACAACATTGCCATCAGCACGCCCGAAGCCGCCGCGAGTTCGTTCAAGTCGGAAACGGAAAAGTACGCCAAGCTCGTCAAAAAGGCGGGCGTTAAGCTCGACTAGGCTCGCGGCAACAGCTTTTCGGCCTAGGCGACCAACTAGAGGTCGTTACGTGCGGATTTATTAGCAAGTCGAGGCGAAG
>JAKPSO010000168.1 GCA_029571495.1 Pseudomonadota bacterium | reverse complement strand
GGTCGTCAGTCGCAAGGCCTGCTCACGGCGATCGAACGCTGGCGTACGGATTGGCAGGCGTTGGATACGCCAAAGTACTTGCAGCACTACGCGCCGAACTTCACGAGCGATACCGCGCGGCTACCGGAATGGCGCGCACAGAAGCTCGCGGCCAACGCCGGAAAGACATGGGTCAAAGTGGAACTGGGCAACCTCTCCGCCGTCCAATACCCTGGCGTCAACGGCCTTGCTGTCGTGACGTTTGATCAGAACTACCAAAGCAGCAACCTCAGCGGCCAAACTCGCAAGCGCCAGCTCTGGCAACTCATCGAAGGCCGCTGGCAAATCATTTACGAAGGCTCTGCCTAATTTTTCATCTCGGACCATTCAAACCATGAAACTTTTCATTACCCGCGCCATTGCGGCCGCCGCTGTCGCGCTTTCGCTCACCGCCGCTCACGCACAGGACAAACCTCGTGTCGAGATGAAGACCAGCCTCGGAACCGTCGTCATTGAGTTGGACTCCGCCGCAGCACCGAAGTCTGTTGCAAACTTCCTCGAATACGTGAAAGCCGGCTACTACGAAGGCACGATTTTTCATCGCGTCATCAAAGGCTTCATGGCGCAAGGCGGCGGCTTTGATAAAGCGATGAAGCAAAAGGAGACGCGTGCGCCGATCCAAAACGAAGGCGAAGCCGCAGAAAAAGCGGGCCTCAAGAATGACCGCGGCACGATCGCCATGGCTCGCACGGGCGACCCACATTCGGCGACCGCGCAGTTCTACATCAACTACAAAGACAACGCGATGCTCAACGCGTCGCAAGCGAAAAACAACGTACCTCCACCGTGCAAAGCTGAGAACGCCCCGCCTCAATGCAAACAATTCGGTTGGGGTTACACCGCGTTTGGTCGCGTCGTGCAAGGCATGGACATCGTCGACAAGATGGCCGACGTGCCCACGGGAGCTGGAGGCATGTTCCCGACTGACGTCCCCCAGACACAAATCGTCATCGAAAAAGTAACCCTCGTCACGAAAAAATAAAAGGACGCCGCATGGCACTCGTTAAATTCAGCACCAACCACGGCGACTTCACGCTCGATATCGACGAAGTGAACGCGCCGAAAACGGCGGCGAACTTTCTTCAGTACGTCAAAGACGGCCACTACGACAACACGATTTTTCATCGCGTGATCGACGGCTTCATGATTCAAGGCGGCGGCTTCGAGCCCGGCATGAAACAAAAGGCTGGCCGCGCACCGATCGAGCATGAAGGCCCGACGACGAGCAAGGCAGGCCTCCGAAACGCCAAGTACACGGTCGCGATGGCACGCACCAACGATCCGCACTCGGGCTCATCGCAGTTCTTTGTCAACGTTGCCGATAACGCCTTCCTCGACTTCCAAGCACCGTCGGGTAATTCGTGGGGCTACACCGTATTCGGCAAAGTGGCCTCTGGCACCGATGTGGTCGAGAAGATCAAGAACGTGCGCACGGGCAACGCTGGCTTCCACCAAAACGTCCCGACCGAAGACGTGCTGGTCACGAAAGCGGCCATCGTCTGACTCAGCGGCCTAGCTGAGTTGCGCTCTGGATAAAGTGTCCTTGCCGTTATCCAAGCCAATCATCGCGCGCAGTTGCACGCCACTTCGGTGAACGCGATGCGCGCGATTTTCATTTCTGACCTCCACCTCAACGAACGCGACGCCTCCACACAGGCGCGCTTCGACGCGTTTATGCACACCGACGCGCCAACGGCGAACGTCATCTACGTGCTCGGTGATCTGCTTCACGTCTGGCTCGGCGACGCCATGCTCGCGGGCGACGCGTACGCAAGCCGCATCACCGCGCAGTTCAAAGCGCTCTCAGAACGCGGCGTAAAAATCTTCATCGCCCGTGGCAATCGCGACTTCATGATCGGCGATGCGTTTGCCGACGCCTGCGGCGCCACATTGCTCGACGAACAAACCCTCATTGATCTCGGTGGACAGCGCACGCTGCTGATGCACGGCGACGAACTGTGTACTGACGACGTTCGTTACCAGCGCGCGCGGCGCATTCTGCGCAAAGACTTTTTTCGATGGATCGGCAACGCGCTGCCGCGCGCTTGGCGACACAGTATTGCCGCCCGCATCCGCAGAGAAAGCCGCGCCCATAAGGCAGCCACCGCGATGTCAATCATGGACGCCAACGCCGACGCCATTGACGCGGCCATGAGTGCGCAAAACGCCAACCGCCTGATCCACGGCCACACGCACCGCCCCGCGCATGACCTGCGCGCCAATGGCAACGAGCGCTGGGTGCTCTCCGACTGGCAGCAAGACTTCGGATACCTCGTGTGGGACGGCGATCGATTCGCCGTGCAGCCGTGGCCACGCACCGAAAACAACACGGCGGTGTCTGGTTATAATCCGGAAACGTTGGGGGGGTAGCTCAGCTGGGAGAGCGCCGCGTTCGCAATGCGGAGGTCGGGAGTTCGATCCTCCTCCTCTCCACCATCGATCTCGCTGCGCTCAATTTCGCCAGCGCCACCGCTCGACGCCGCTTACGGCCTCAGCGCATCAATCGCCTTCACTACGTCCGCATCGCTGCGGCTTGAGTTTTTCGCGCCTTGCGTGATCGTTGCTGCGTCGGTGATGCCAAGCAGGCGGCGCAGGATCATCACGCCGTCGGTCGTTGCCAGCGAGAGGCCGTCGCCGTCTACGTCGAAGCCCGTGAGGTTGTTGGCGATGTACTGCTCGATTTGCGTGGCGTTGCGTTGCGCGGTGGCGCCGAGCGCGTCATCGGTCAATGCGCTTCCGCGCAGGCCGAGCAGATAGCGCATGAGCAGCAGGCCATCGGTCGCGGCACCATATTTGGTAGCGGTCGAGCTCTCGTCGATGTCCAGCGTGAGCGCACTCACGTTGACCGCCACCGCGTTGCTGGCGAGGCCATTGACGAACACGGTGAGTAGATACGGCCCCGGCGGCAGGCTGGCCACGGGGGGCAGGGGCGCGCTTTTATATGTCGCGGCGGAACGCGCTGAGGCAGTGGCGGGCGCGGTCCACACGACTTGCTCGCTGTCGACACGGCGCAGTTGCACGAGCGGAAAGTTCGTGGCACTCGCGTTGGTGCTGCCGCTTGAGGCTTCGCTGTCGCCGTTGAAGCCGGTGCCGGTGAGCGTGATGCTGCTGCCCGGCGTGATTGGGCTGCTGACGCTCGCAATCACCGGGCGGCGGTTGTCGCTGATGCCGAGATCGTACAGGTAGAGCTCGGCGCTGTTCAGCAGCGCACTGCCGTTGAATCCACCCGTGACCAGCACCCGACCGGAGGGCAGCAGCGTGCCGGTGTGCCCACCTCGCGCACTGGCCATGCTGCCCGCCGTGCTCCAGACATTGCTGGCGGGGTCGTACAGCTCGGCACTATTCAGATAGTTCGAATTGGTCGAACCTCCCGCGACCAGCACCTTGCCCGAAGGCAGCAGGGTGGCGGTGTGCCTGAGACGTACCGTCGCGAGGCTGCCCGCCCCACTCCAGGCGTTGTTGGTGGAGTCGTAGAGTTCAGCAGTGTTGAGATAGCCCGTTGAGCTTGTTCCGCCAGCGACCAGCACTTTTCCCGTGGGCAGCAACGTGACCGTGGGTTGTTGGCGCTCGCTGGCGAGGCTGCCCGCTGCGCTCCAGGTGTCGGTGGCAGGGTCGTACAGTTCGGCACTTGTGGTGCCGCCAAAGTGGGATCCGCCAGCGATCAACACTTTGCCCGAGGGCAGCAGGGTGGCGGCGTGGACGTAACGCCCGGTAGTAAGGCTGGCTGCAGGACTCCACGTGTTGCCGGCCGGATCGTAGAGTTCCGCGCTGTTGAGCGTACTACCGTTGGCAGGATTCTGCGTTCCAGCCGCGACCAGCACCTTGCCCGAGGGTAGCAGCGTGGCAGTCTGCCCGTAGCGCGCCGCGGCCATGTTGCCGGCGGACGTCCAGGCGTTACTAATCGGATCGTAGAGTTCGGCGCTGTTGAGAATGTTGCCACTTTGCTGTCCGCCCGCGACGAGCACTTTCCCCGAGGGCAGCAGTGTCGCTGTGTGGTTCGAGCGCGCGACGGCGAGATTGCCCGCCGCGCTCCAGGTGTTGGCGGTCGGATCGTAGCGCTCCGCGCTCGCGCCGAATCCCGCAACGAGCACGCTGCCCGTTGCCAACAGCGTAGCGGTGTGACTATGGCGCACTGCGGCCATGCTGGCCGCAGCGCTCCACACGTTGGTGCCCGGGTCATAGCGCTCGACGCTGTTCACGGCACCGTTGCCATCGGTGCCACCGATGACCAGCACCTGCCCGGAGGGCAACAGGGTGGCGCTGTGGAAGTAACGCGCGGTGGCAAGGTTACCGAGGCTGCTCCAGGTGTCGTTGACCGGATCGTAGAGCTCAGTGGCGCTGAGGGCATTGATCGCGACGTTATACCCGCCCGCGACCAGCACCTTGCCAGACGGCAGCAGCGTCGCCGTTTGTTGCGAGCGTGCGCTGCCGAGGAAGCCCGCGCCGCTCCAGGTGCCGTTGGCGGGGTCATACAGCGTGGCGCTGTTGAGGGCGCTGCCGCCCGGACCGATGCCGGCCGCCAGAAGGACTTTGCCAGACGGCAACAGTGTGGCGGTGTGCTCCTGTCGCACGGTCGAGAGCGACGACGTGGCGCTCCAGGTGTTGCTCGCCGGGTTGTAGATCTGCGCGCTGCTCAGCGTGGCGCTGCCGTCGTTGCCACCCGCGACCAGCACCAGTCCGCCGGGTAGCAGCGTGGTGGTGTGCAGGTAATGCGCCGTCGCAAGCGGGGCGACGACACTCCAGGTGTTGCTCAACGGGTTGTATAGCTCGACGCTCGCCAATGCGCTAGCACCGAGCCCGCCTACGACCAGCACCTGTCCCGAAGGCAGGAGCGTGGCGGTGTGATACTGGCGGCCGGTGGTGAGGTTGCCCGCCGGACTCCAGGTGTCGCTCGCCGGGTCATAGAGCTCGGCGCTGGCCAGACGCACGCCACCAAATCCACCGACGACCAGCACTTTGCCTGAAGGCAGCAGCGTCGCGGTGTGCAGGTAGCGCGCAGTGGCGAGCGGTGCGGCGGCGCTCCAGGTGCCGGTGGCGGGGTCGTAGAGTTCGACGCTGTTGGTGATGGCCCCGTTGAATCCACCCGCGACCAGCACTTTGCCCGACGGCAGTAGCGTGCTCGATTGATAGAAGCGCGCTGTTGCCATAGCGGTGGCCGTGCTCCAGCCAGCGGCTTGCGCTGGAACGCTTGCTCCGAAGAAGATGCAGGCTAGAAGCGCGAGCCGCATGGCGTTAAACAGCGGGCGAACAATTGGCGGCATAGATGAATCCCTTGTGATACCTGACTCTGAACGGGACGGAGCGGTGCGCGTGATCAGCACTGCTTGCATCACTGAGATTACGTGGTCAGTACAGGCCCGCCGTGCCTGCGACGGCCCCATGTTAACGAGCGCGGATGCACGTGTGGAGGAAAGCGCGTCGCGCGCGGGGGCGCGGTGGCCGTGTGTTGCAATTCGGGGCGCGCCGAGTGCAGAGGTTCACATACATCTTTTTCATTGCATGCACAGCCATTTATGGCTTAGCGGCTGTTTTTCGTTAATATCGACTTATACCTAATATGCGCTGCGACGACCGTACAGCAGTCGCTGGAACGTAAAAGCTGAAAGGCGTTTGGCTACGCGATTGAAATCGAACCTCGCGCGGAAACGTGTCGAGGCTGCTAGCGCTGTTATCGCCCGCACCACAACAAACTCCAAGCCTCGACGCCTGGAATTTGTGCGCGCTTAGTTAGCGTGGCCGAGGGTCCGCCGTGGTCTGTGGCGCCGTCGACCAAAGGCGATCATGGAGCGCAGGCAACCAGCGGCGAGCGCCTTTCACCTGTACATCGAAGCGTGCGAGGGTGAACGAACGGACGTACGCATGCAGAGCGTGCCGTCAGCAGATTGCGCTACGCAATCTCTTTCGAACCACCCACGCAATCGCGAGCGACATCAAAATCAGGAGGTAATCGCGCAATGGAACGTCGACGGTCGTCCAGACGTTCAGAATTGCTGCGCTCGGGTTGTTGCCCGCCGTCGGCGTGGTTCCGCCATTGATGTCGTTGACCGCGCTCGAACCAGCAGTGACCGTGACAGCGGTGGCGCCGGTCGAAGGTAGCGTGAAGCCCACGGTACAGCTGATGGTTCCACCTACGGGCA
>JAKPSO010000146.1 GCA_029571495.1 Pseudomonadota bacterium | reverse complement strand
GGGCGACCGCTGGCGGCTCCGCACCTGCTGGTCAGCTAGGGGCGTTCGCCAATCTCCACGGCTTCGCGCCTCAGGCCTTCGTCTGTTCGCTCAAGGTGAGTCCAAGCCCCGGTCGTGTGGGCACGAGCATGCGACCATTTGCGATCTCGATGCGTTCGGCGAACAGTGGCTCCAGCCATTCAAAGTGTTCCACCCAAGGTTCGCGCGCATACGCGGCCGCGAGATGTACGTGCAGCTCCATTGCGAAATGTGGTGCAAGCATAAGACCGGCGTTTTCCGCCTGCGCCGCGATTTTTAGGAACGGCGTAATGCCGCCCACTCGCGGGGCGTCGGGCATGAGGTAGTCGGCCGCGCGATGGCGAATGAGGTCGCCATGCTCTGCGGCGCTGGTGAGCATTTCGCCGGTGGCAATCGGCGTGTCGAATTGCAGCGTGAGCGCAGCGTGGCCTTCGTGGTCATACGCGTCGAGCGGCTCTTCTATCTGGACCAAATTGAACTGCTCGAAGATGCGGCACATGGGCTGCGCCGTCGGTCGATCCCACTGTTGATTGGCGTCAACCATGATCGGCACAGCGTCGCCCAATTGTTTGCGGATACCGGTGAGCGCGCAATATCCAATGCGCAGTCAGGCTGTCCCATTTCGGGAATGCAAAGTGATGCGCGTGCTAATGAAAAGCTCCTAATCAGGTATTGAATCGAAGAAAGTCACGCTAAAGTCTGCGGCATTTCCTTTGCTAAATAAAATCAACACGATGCGTCGTCGCGCCTAGTCTCCTATTGAATTGGAAATGGAATAACGAGGCTACCGAGCGGTTGCAACGGGTGCTGGACACGTTGGGGCTGCAAGCTGTGAAGGAGAGACCTGATTCGTCCATCGCCTGAAATCAACGCCAAGAGCGATCCGATTGTGCGCGTGAACGCGAGCCGTCTGAGCGAACGGCTGGTCAGGCAATGTGGGATGCTAGAACAAGATTGTGGTGCATGAAATTGCAAAAGTATCGTAAGCGAAGTCCGCTTCGGACAGCAACTGCGCGTCGGTAAACCTACTGCGAACGTAAGATTACGGTCACGACCATGGGCGTTGCAAGCCATTGCTCTGCGACCGCTGGCGGCTGCCGACTGCGGTAACGTCGCGTCCAAGTGAGCCCGCGCTAATTTCTGGCGTTGTTGCCTCGTTTGCAGTTGCAGCGCGCATTGGGCACAATCCAGAAAAAGATTTTGACCGGAAACGCGATGATCCCCGTAGACCGTGAAACAGCGCTCGAACAGTTGCTGGCGTCCGGCACCTTTGCCGGTGCTGCGCGTTCGCAGGCGTTGTTGCGTTTTTTGGCGCAGCGGGCTTGGGTTGACGGTGACGCAGCGGTCAACGAAGTTGTCATTGCGCTCGATCATTTGGGGCGCGACGCGCGCACCTTTGATCCCAAGACTGACTCGGCGGTTCGGGTGGAGCTTTCGCGATTGCGCAAACGGCTTGAGACCTGTTTTGCAGGAGAACTGAGCGACGCGCCTTGGCGCATCACCTTGCCATCCGGGAGCTATGCACCCCAGTTTGTATTGCGCGAAGTTACGGTGCCCGCCGAAGTGGCATCGCCGAAGGCAGCGGCAGCGCCTGTTTCACCGGCCGTACCGGCCGTGCTTATGCCGCAGATCAGCCCATCTCCTGGGCCGTGGCGCCGTGTGCCGCGCGTCGCATGGGCTTGCGCTGCTGTTGTGGTCGTTGCAGTGTCGGGCTGGGCGCTGTGGCAATCAGGCGGCAGCCATGTTGATCCGGGCGACGTGGTTGCGGTGCTGCCGTTCACGTGCGCGGCGGAACCCACAGAAGAGCTGTTTTGCGATGGCCTTGCTGATGAGGTTCTGGACAAACTGGTTCAGGTGCCAGAGTTGAAGGTGATCGCGCGCACGTCCAGTTTCAAATTCAAGGGCAAGCCGATTGATGCGCGCGAAGCAGGTAAATTGCTCGGGGCCAAATATCTTGTTGAAGGTTCGCTGCAACGTGAAGGCGACAACTATAAATTGGTCGCCCAAATGGTGCGAACCAGTGATGGCGCGCACGTCGTGTCGCGTTTATTTCGGCGCTCTGGTGGTGAGCGTTTGCGCCTGCAAAGTGACTTGGCCGAGTTGGTCGCCGATGCGCTGGCACTCAATCTGCGACCTGCGTTTGCCCACACGAAAACGGATCGCGAAGAGCTATCTGCTGACGCGTTGGTGAAATGGAATCGCGCAACAAGGTTGGTGGGCAGTGGAAACGAAGCCGATCAAAACAAGGCGATGGCGTTGCTGGACGAGGTGCTGACCGAGCGCCCCAATTTTGCGCGTGCGTGGGCGACCAAGGCCTCCCTGATCAGGAACCGCGCTTACTTTGGCGAAAACGTTGATGTAGCGGCGGCGAACGCGCTTCCTTTCATGCGCAAAGCCGCTGAATTGGCCCCGGACGAACCGGGTATTCAGGCCAAACTCGCCTTTTTGGAATTCCTGAATCGGGTAGACATTCGCGTGGTCTACGCACGGCTAAAAACGCTTGCGGAGCGTAACCCCAATCATGCTGCGGTGCAGTATTGGTGGGGCACCATCGCATGGCTGGTCGGCCGACTACCCGAGGCGGCTGAGGCGTATCGCGTGAGCCAGGTGTTGTCGCCACTCGATGTGTCGTCGCTGCACATGCGCTCGCGGATGTTGCTCGCGATGGGCGGCAACGAGAATTTGGTCGAAGCATTGTCTGAGGTGGATAAAGCGCTGGCCATGGACGCAAATTTCGTTGATCTTTATCACGTGCGCGGAAAAATTTTGCTGGCCCAGGGGCGGTGGGACGCGGGCAAAGCCGACCTGCTGCGCGGAATCGTGCCGCTCGGGCCGGTGACAACCGAACTATGGGCGATTTACTTTGACGCCAAGGACGCGAAAAACGGAGCAGAATTGGCCGATGTTGCGACTAAGCGTGCCGCTGTAGTTCGGAAATATGGGCCGTCTGCGATGCCGTTCGCCGCCTCATCCGCACTGGCGACGGGCCAGCCGGAAGAGGCGATTGCCTGGGCGCAGAAAGCGGTGGCCGCCGGACAGGAAGGTTCGCAACACCTTGCACACGAACTGCACGATTCGGCCTTCCTGGCGATCCGCGATGATCCGCGCATGCAGGCCGTGTACGACCATATTGGCTCAAGTTGGGCGAAATCTGCGACCCGAGTGACAGCTTCGCGCTAGCTCTTGGAGCAGTTTTTTCACAGGTGAAGCGAATCCGGCGAAAAGCAGTAAATGCCTGCCGCATAGGGGCTACAGTACGTTACGTGGTCGGATGTAACACCTTGTAACTGCCCATCGACGCGATTTCCGCATTTTGGCCACGGATCGAAAATAGCATCGCTGCTACATATCAATGTCGGTAGTCCACGTCGGTCTGCGGCAAAACGATTGAGGCGGCGTATGTTGGGTTTTGCATTTCAGGGTCACTGCAGGATAGCGTCTGTTTTTTGTGCATTAGTAGCAATCGTATCGGTCGGCCACGCCGCCGAACATCGATTCTCACTAATGTTCGACACCGATAACGTTGCCGCCACGGGGTGCACGGTCAGCACTGTCAATGGGCCAGTCAGTGGGATTGAGCGCATCGCCACGGCCGTGGTCAGCACGACCACGACGACGGCTACCGTGGCTAGACTCGAACAACAGACGTGTATAGGCGGCACGCTGTCTGCTGCCACGATCTACGACACCGGTGGCTGGAGCGCTGGCCTTGGCAACGGCCCCGCCGGCAGCGCCGCCATTGAATTTTCGGTTCCACTGACTTCGCTGCCGCGCGGCGCTACGGTCAAGGCGCTAGCGGCCAGCCGCAATGCACTCGGACAAGAAGACGCGACGGGCAGTTTTCTTATAAATATCAGCAACGCCGTCGCTGCGGTCGAATCGGTGCCAGTGCCTTTGTCGCGCGGGCTCGCAGCTCTGCTCGTCG
>JAKPSO010000115.1 GCA_029571495.1 Pseudomonadota bacterium | reverse complement strand
CGGACAGGAACACTAGCACACCCGCAAACGCGATCGCCACGCCGACAATCTGCGATCGGCGAAGTACTTCAACTCCCATCACGCGCAAGATGAGTAGCGTGAAAATCGGTCCACACGCCAAGATCAATGAGCTTGAAAACGCCGTCGACCAGTGAATGCCATACGTCACCATGCCAACGTGCAAAAAATGGCCGATAAATCCCAAGCGCGCGAGTACCCACAAGTCCGAACGCGACACTTTTGGCCATGACGTTCCGAAGCGGTACAGCAACAAGAGCACTGCACAGAAAGGCATGATCAGGTAGCGAACAAAAAGAAACCCACCAGGACCAGTCACCGGGTAAATCTGCTTTTGGACCGTGAAATTTACGCCCCAGATAACGATCAAAACAAGTGCCGCGACGAGCGCGAGGACTGAGCGACGATCTGGCGCGTCGCGGGAAGGAGGCTGCATGCGCTTCATTCTAGGTGCCGCATATAGCGGCGACGGCGCTTGAGTTTGATTTTGTTCGCCTACGCGGACAATCATCGCCTACGGCACCGTCGGTTACTGTGCCGTGCTCATGCGAAACGAATCCCGCGCGCGCAAGGACGTCGGCGCTCGCATACGCTTGCAACCGGATTTAATTTACTCGCAATGCTATGGTTAACCGCATTCACATCAACGGCGTCGACACTGCGTATCGATTTGACGGCCCCGCCGACGGGCCGGTGGTACTGATGAGCAACAGCCTGATGTCAAACTACGACATGTGGGACTGGAACGTTCGAGCGCTCACGGATCGATATCGCGTGCTGCGCTACGACACGCGCGGCCACGGACGCTCAAGCACACCGCCGGGACCGTATTCCATCGCGATGCTCGGCGACGACGCGGCTGCGCTACTTGATGCGCTGGGCGTCAACGCGGCGCATGTCGTTGGGCTGTCGATGGGCGGCATGGTGGCGCAACAGTTGGGCGCGCGTTACCCGCACAAAGTGCTCTCACTCTCGATTTGTGACAGCGCAAGCGAAATGCCACCGCGCAGCCTGTGGGACGATCGTCTCGCCGCAGCCGCCAAAGACGGAATCGGTGCGCTAGTGGAGAGTACGATCAAGCGTTGGTTCACCGCGCCCTTCATCGCACGCGCGCCACACGACATCGCGAAAGTGCGCGCCTTCATAGAGCAGACGGAAGCGCCGGGCTACATGGCCTGCGCGGCCGCAATCCGCGACATGGCGCAAACGACGATGCTCCTCAAAATCAAAGCACCGACACTCGTGATGACCGGCCGCCAAGATCCTGCGACCACGGTCGACAACGCCATTGTGTTGAATCGAATGATCGACGGTTCAAAGCTTCACTTGATTGACGATGCAGCGCACCTTTCAAACATTGAACAACCCGCCGCGTTCAACAGTGCGCTTCGTGCATTCATCGACAACGTCGACGACGCGCGGATGAGAAGTTGTTAGGCCTCGCCCCGTGCCTTGTCCGCTTCGTAGCGCGCTTTGTTTTCGGCGTTGGGCGGATAGAGGCCAGGTAGCGGTACTCCGTGATCAACTTGCTTCATGATCCACGCCTCGAAGCGTTCTTGTTCTGGCGCCAGCGCAAGTATTTCGTCGAGCAAATCGGCAGGAATCAGCACGGCACCATCGTCGTCGGCAACGATGACGTCGCCGGGAAACACCGCAACCCCGCCGCAGGCAATCGGTTGCTGCCATGCCACAAACGTAAGCCCGGCTACCGACGGCGGTGCAGCCACACCATCGCACCACACGGGCAAATTCGTTCCCAACACGCCCGCAACGTCGCGCATCACACCATCCGTCACTAGCGCCGTCACGCCTCGCTTTTGCATGCGCGCGCACAAAATGTCGCCGAAGATTCCGGCGTCGCGCACGCCCATTGCGTCCACCACCGCGATGCATCCGGCGGGCATGTCTTCGATCGCCGCGCGCGTGGAGATCGGCGAACCCCACGACGCGGGCGTCGCGAGATCTTCCCGCGCGGGCACGAAGCGCAACGTGAACGCACGCCCGACGAGACGCGGCTGTCCGGGTCGTAGCGGCCTCGTGCCACGGAGAAACACGTTGCGCAGCCCTTTCTTCAAGAGAATCGTGGTGAGCGTCGCGGTCGTGACCTTGGACAGCGTGTCGACGACGGCGGAGTCAAGCTGCATGTTGATGGGTGCGGTCATGTTGAATGGCTAATGGGGAATGAAAAAGGGCGCAGCAATATTGCCGCGCCCGCACGATGATGTCGACGACAATCGCTACGCGAACGTAAAGCCCTGATTCTTCAACGGCAGGTTGCGCACCGGTTTGCCGGTTGCTGCGAAGATCGCGTTGAGTACCGCTGGCGCGACCACGCATATCGTGGGCTCGCCCACACCACCCCAGAAGTCAAAGGTCGGCACCAAGACGGTTTCGACCTTCGGCATTTCGGCCAACTTGAGGATGCGATAGGTGTCGAAATTGAGTTCTTTCACGCGGCCATTTTCAATCGTGTTTTCTCCGAAGAACGTTGCGCTCAACCCGTACGCTACAGAGCCCTCCACCTGCGCCGCGACTTGATCGGGGTTGACTACATGGCCGCAATTTAGCGCGAGCACCATGCGATGCACTTTCACTTCGCCCTTGGCGCTCACTGACACTTCTGCGGTCGCGGCCGAGTAGCTCGCGTAGCCCATGAATTGCGCAATGCCACGGTATACACCCGGGGGCAGCGGTTTGCCCCAGTTGCCCTTCTCTGCCGCCGCGTTCAACACCGCCAAATGCTTCGGATGGTTTTTCATGAGCGCACGGCGGAATTCGAGCGAGTCCTTGCCTGCCGCGCGCGCGACCTCTTCCATGAAGCATTCTGAATACACGCCGTTTTGGTTAGTGTTCACGCCGCGCCACGGACCGACCGGAACATGCGTATTGCGCATCGCGTACTCGGTCAGCAAATTCGGAATCGTGTAGCCAAATTGCGCGTCGCCCGCAGCCTCCCAAAAGCCCTGCATCTGCCGCTCGTCTTTACCATCTTTGATCGCGATGGGATTGAGCCACGCATTGATCGACTGTCCGGAAATCCGAACGTGCAGGCCCACCAAGTCGCCTTTGGCATCGAGTCCAGCGGTCATTTTTGCCTGAGAAATCGGGCGGTAGAAATCGTGCGCTTGGTCCTCTTCTCGGCTCCACAGCAGCTTGATGTGTTTGCCCGGAAATTGTTTGGCAATGGCTGTGGCTTGTTGCACGTAATCTTGCGTGCCGCCGCGCCGCCCAAAGCCACCGCCCAAATCCATCTTGTAGATCTCGCACTTATCGAGAGGCAATCCTGACGATTCGGACAGCGAGGTGTGCGAAGCCTCGCCGTTTTGCGTGGGCACCCATGCCTCGGCGCGCTCCGGCGTGTAGCGCACGGTGCAGCCCATCGGCTCCATGCAGGCGTGCGCGAG
>JAKPSO010000040.1 GCA_029571495.1 Pseudomonadota bacterium | reverse complement strand
ATCGTAATGGCGTTGTGCGGCAGCACTTTTTGTCCGAGCACTGCGGGCACGCCGTCGACGCGCACCCAGCCGCGTTCGATCCACTCATCGGCCTCGCGGCGTGACGATAGGCCCAGTTCGCTCATACGTTTCGATAGTCGGATGGGTTCGGTCATTTGTACTAATCCACTGCGCACAGCACTTGGCCAAGCGCAAAAAAACAAGGCACCCGAAGGTGCCTCGTCAACGCTTTCGATGCGGAGAATGCTACTGCTTCGGTTCGTCCTTCTTCATAGCATCCAAAACGGCCTTCATCGGGTCGTCCGCTTTGGCGTCCGACGCGGGTGCGGGGACGGCTGGCGTCGATGAATCGCCACCGGACGGGGTAGCAGGTTTGTCGAAGCCTTTCATCATATCGGAGTCGTTCTTTTGCGGAGCGTCGCCCGGCAACTGCTCCGGAGCCTCGATCTTCACCTTGTCGAGATCAACCTTCACGTCTTTGTCCAAGCCGCTGGATACGATCGCGGGGAACGCGATGATGAGGCCGACCATAATGATTTGGATGACCACAAACGGCACTGCGCCCCAGTAAATCTGCATCGTGGTGACCGGTTGGACGAGTTTTTTCGTGACGCGGTCAACATATTCCTTCGTTGCCGCGACGCTGCGTAGATAGAACAGCGCGAAACCAAACGGCGGATGCATGAACGAGGTCTGCATGTTCACGCCGAGCAGCACGCCGAACCAAATCAGATCAATGCCTAGTTTTTCCGCAACCGGCCCCAAGAGCGGCACGACGATGAACGAGAGTTCAAAGAAGTCGAGGAAGAACGCGAGCACGAAGATCAGCACGTTGACGACGATCAAGAAGCCCACCTGACCACCGGGCAATCCCGTCAGCAGATGCTCAACCCATTTCGGACCATCGACGCCTTGGAACACAAGGCTAAAAATCGTCGACCCAATAAGAATGAACACCACAAAGCACGACAACTTAACCGTGCTGTTGAGCGCCTGCTTCATGAGCGACATACTCAAGCGGCCACGCGCCATCGCCATGATGATCGCGCCCATCGCGCCCATTGCGCCGCCTTCCGTGGGCGTTGCGATACCGAGGAAGATCGTTCCCAGCACCAAGAAAATCAACAACAGCGGCGGTATCAACACAAACGTCACACGCTCGGCCATTTTCGACAACAGGCCCATGCGTGTTGCTTTGTTGATCACGGCGATGACGAATGCGAGGAACACGCCGAGACACATGGAAACAACGATAGTCTCGTCGAGTGGAACCGCCTCCGGCGCCTTGCCCTTCATCCAGCCAAGCACGGTGCCGTAGTTCTTGCCGAATACGACTGCCGCCGTCGTCGAAAGCGCCACGAGCACCCCAAGCGATGGCAGACCAGACTTCCCGTCATCTTCGCGAATCGTGCGCGCTTCCATGGGAAGCGCCGGCGCCCACGCGGGTTTGAAGAGCGCCACACCAATCACGTAAAGCACGTAGAGGCCAGTGAGGATGAACCCCGGAATGAAGGCACCTTTGTACATGTCGCCGACGCTGCGGCCCAATTGGTCGGCGAGAATGATGAGAACGAGCGAAGGTGGAATGATCTGCGCGAGTGTGCCGGACGCAGCGATCACACCGCTTGCGAGACGGCGGTCATAGCCGTAGCGCAACATGATCGGCAACGAGATCAAGCCCATCGAAATCACCGATGCGGCAACAACGCCGGTGGTCGCGGCAAGCAGTGCGCCAACAAAAATCACGGCAAACGCGAGACCGCCACGCACCGGACCAAACAGCTGCCCGATGGTGTCGAGCAGGTCTTCTGCCATTCCGCTTCGTTCAAGTATCAAGCCCATGAGCGTGAAGAACGGAATGGCGAGCAACGTGTCGTTGCGCATGATGCCGAGGATCCGCTGAGGCAGCGCCTGCATGAGCGACTCAGGCACTACGCCCAATTCGATACCTATGAACGCGAAAAATAGGCCGCAAGCACCGAGGCTAAACGCGACGGGGAAACCAATCAGCAGGAAGCAGACGAGCCCCAAAAACATGATTGGGGCAAAGTTCGAAATCAGAAATTCCATGATGTGTCAGCCCCTTACTTCGCTGCTGCAGCGGTAGACGCCGCTTCTGCCGCCGCCGCTTCGGCGCGCAATCGAATGACTTCGGCGAGTTCTTCTTCAGCCGATTTTTCACCGACCTTGAGCGTCGGATCCGCGATAAGTCCCTTGAGGAATGCAAAACGCTTGATGAGCTCAGAAATCGCTTGCAGCAGTAAGAAGAAAAAGCCGAGCGGCAACATCAGATAGATCGGCCACAGGATTAAGCCACCCGCATTCGCGGATACTTCATGCGAGTGATAGGCCAGCAAGAAGACCGGCACCGACAACCAGATGATGGCAACGCACACCGGGATCAAGAAGCAAATGAACCCCATGATGTCTATCCACGTCTGCCCACGCTTCGAGAAGCGGCCTGCCACGACGTCGATGCGCACATGCTCGTTGTTGAGCAGCGTGTACCCAGCCGCGAGGAGAAACGAAGTGGCAAAGAAATACCACTGGATTTCGAGGAACGCATTTGAGCCGATGTCGAAAGCTTTGCGCACGATCGCGTTGACGCAGCTCACAACAGTCGACGCGAGGATCAGCCATTTCATGAACGACCCAACCAGCGTATTCCAGCGATCAATGAGTTTGGATAAGGACAGTAATCCCTGCATAAAAGTATCTCCCCGTATTGGACTTACTTCAGTGATTTTTCACGAATTTGATGCGCTGCAATACGGAGTTAACCCGTGTTGACAGGAAAATTTTTCATCCGCTCGATGAACATCAAAACGACCGTTTTTTTAGTCGATTCGACGCTGACGACACGCGAGAATCAGCTGCCCGCGATCTGCATGGATTCAATGAGCATCGAGCCCACGAGTTTCGAACCGCGACGATCAATGTCGTCACCAATCGCGACGATGCGCTGATACAAATCAATCAGGTTGCCCGCGATCGTGATTTCGCCAACAGGATGCACGATCTCGCCGCCTTCAACCCAGAAGCCCGCCGCGCCGCGCGAGTAGTCGCCG
>JAKPSO010000034.1 GCA_029571495.1 Pseudomonadota bacterium | reverse complement strand
TGCGCAACAGCTTTTTGAGCTGAGCGACCAATTGGCGGCCAGTGCAGCGATATTTCGCGAATACTCAACATGTAGGGAAAATGATGCGAAACCGCCGCCGCGCGGTCGCTGGCGCTGAAAAGCCGTAGTAAGCGTGATCGCCTCGGCAGGCTGTCACGTCCTCCCCGTCGCAGCGATGCAGAGTCAAGCTCACACGTTCCGTTGCCAACCACGCTCAATTCCGCCGCCTCACGGACGCTACGTTTCAGTAACCGGCGGAATCAAGTCGCAGATCATTTTTGATAGCAGCGCCATCGTCGCTTTCTGTGTGAGCGTCGTTGGTCGCAGCGCGCTCGTCGCGATGGAGAGTCGCGTACGTAGTGGCGGATCGCACACCGCGCGCACTGAAAACGACGACGGCTTGATCGAACTCGCGACCGCGTTGCGTGACAGCAGCGCGCTACCTGCGCCGTCGGCAACCAAGTCCAGAATGGCCGACACGCCGTCGATTTCCAACGCGATATTGGGGCGAGCGCCTATCGTCGCCATCGCAGACTCCACATGCATGCGAATGGCGTTTGGGCGGCTTGGGATCACCAGCGGCACGGCGGCGAGCGCCGCGAGCGCTATCGGGCCCGGCGGCGGGTCTTCCGCTAGGCCAGGCGTGCGCGCTGTGACGAGCACCAGCTCCTCCTCGGTCAGTGGTGACAAATCAATTTCTTCAGAGGGCTGCGCGTTGTAAAGCACCGCGACGTCAAGCCGTCCGTTGATCAGGCCGTCTTGTAGTGAGGTGGACAGCGCCTCGCCGATCGAGATCGACGCGTCGGGCATTTGCGCGCGAAACTGCCTTGTGAGCGGCACCGTCAACACACGCGCCAAACTTGTTGGCAAGCCAATCGCAACCCGCCCGGCCAACGCGCCGCGCACGCGGCCAAGCTCCTCGCGAGCGCGCTGTACCTGATGCAAGATGCCACGGCTATGCTCAAGAAGCAGTTTGCCCGCTTCGGTCGGCGTCGCGCCGCGTCCGTTGCGTACCAAGAGCGTTTGCCGAAGCTCTACTTCGAGCTGACGCACCTGCCGTGAGAGCGCAGGCTGCGCGATGTCCAACGCCGCTGCAGCGCGCGTGAAACTACCGAGATCTGCTACGCGCACGAAATATTCGAGTTGTTTGAGATCCACGAGCCGCTCCGTTGAAGATCGTACGGACTGCAATGCTATGCCAAACTGTTATATCTGCTAGGCTCAATTATCGTTTTATGTTCAACGGGATACACATGAAAATGTCGCCATGAACTCGGTTGACACATCCTCGCGCGCTGCGCTAACCGGTATTTCGTCGATGGCGACGCGGCAGTTGCTGGCCGAACTTGCGCGTGTCAATGTCGAAAGCGGCGGAATGCCTCTGGCACTCGAATCGGTCGGCGGAGTTGACGCGGCCAAGCGCGTGGCGGCGGGCGAAGGTTTCGATCTCGTCTTTCTCGCGTCAGACGCGTTAGCGAAGCTCATCGCAGGCGGGCGCGTGCTTGCCGACAGTCGCGTGGATTTGGTGCGTTCGCAGGTCGCGATAGCGGTGAAATCAGGCCTAACGGTGCCCGCGATTAAGACCGCTGTGGACGTGCGAAGTGCCGTGTTGAATGCTGCCTCGATTGGCTATTCCACAGGCCCGAGCGGCACCGCGCTACTGGCTTTGTTCGAGCGCTGGGGCATCACGCCGGAGATCAAAAGCAAATTGCGCCAAG
>JAKPSO010000008.1 GCA_029571495.1 Pseudomonadota bacterium | reverse complement strand
ACTTCACATGCATCTAGGCATCCGCCTCCTTTTCGCCGTCTTCGCCATCCTCGGCCTCGCGGCGTTCTTCGTGCTCACGGTCTTTGTGAACGAGATCAAGCCATCGGTCGCGGAAGTGATGGAAGACGTGATGATCGATTCCGCGCATATGCTGGCCGAAATTGCGGCGAATGATTTGGCGAAGGGCACGATCAACAACAGCGATTTCGCGCGCGCTTTGAAGGCTTACAACACGCGCAATCCGAGCGCGCAAGTGCATGGATTTAAGAAGGAGAGCGTGGACTTTCGTGTCTATGTCACCGACGACAAAGGCATCGTGCAATTTGATTCGAAGAACCGCTCGGTCGGGCATGATTTTTCGAAATGGCGCGACGTGCTCCTTACGCTCAAAGGGCAATACGGCGCGCGCACGAGCAGGGCTACCGTTGACGATGAAGACACGTCGGTCTTTCATGTCGCTGCGCCAATCATTCGCGACGGCAAAACCATTGGTGTGTTGAGTTTGGCGAAGGCCACCAATACGGTTGCGCCGTTTGTCGAGCGCGCCGAGCGAAAAATCCTCGCGGGCGGCGCGTGGTTACTTGGGTTGTCACTCTTGGTCGGCGTCGTGGCGACGTTGTGGATCGTGAGCGGTGTAAGACGCTTGGCGCGCTACGCCGACGAGGTGGACGCGGGGCGCAGAACGCTGGTGCCAGCGCTGCCCGGTGAACTCGGCAAGCTGGCGAAATCGATGGCTGCGATGCGGGAACGTCTAGAAGGCCAACGCTATGTGGAGAACACGGTGCGCGCGCTCACGCATGAATTGAAGTCGCCCATCGCGGCCATTCGTGGTGCGGGCGAATTGCTGCGTGAGCCCATGAGCGACACGGATCGCGTGCACTTCGCCGATAACGTCGTCGCGCAGAGCGAGCGCATGCATTCGACGGTGGAGCGATTGTTGGAGCTCTCGAAGCTTGAGCAATTGGCTGCGCCCGAGCACCAACAGACCATCGAAGTTTCATCGCTGTTCGAGCGAGCGCAGGCACATGCGGCGTCGCACGCAGCGCATGCCGATGTGCGTCTGAAGTGTGAAGCGACGACAGCGTGCGTTATCGGCGATGCGGAAACCTTGCAGCTAGCGATTGACAATTTGGTCCACAACGCGATTGATTTTTCGCCGCGCGGCGGCGAGGTTCGGGTAACGGCGAACGCGGCCGACGGACATGTTGATATTGACGTTGCAGACGACGGGCCGGGCTTCGCAACGTTTGTACAAGAGCGTATCGGCGAGCGTTTCATCTCCACGCCACGCCCTGGCGGTCGGCCAAAAGGCAGCGGCCTCGGCCTCGCGATTGCACGGCAAGTCGCGCAGTTGCATGGCGGTGCGTTGACGGTAGCGCATGCGCGCGGCCCCACTTGTGTGCGGTTGAGGTTGCCGGCGGCGTAGCGCTTGCTTGAGGGTTCCTCCCCCTTCAAGGGGGAGGTTAGGTGGGGGGATGGTCGTCCTCGACGTTCGAACGAAAACCATCCCCACCCTAGCCCTCCCCTTGAAGGGGAGGGAACCAGAACGACTTCACACAGACTTCACACACTTCATTTTCCTCGCACATGGTTTGCGGATATTGCACTCTGTTTTCAACGAACGGAGTGCGATATGAAGCGTTTTCCATTGCTGGCCAAGGCGGTTTCGCTGGGCGCGATATTGATGGTTTTAATGGTGGGTTTGTCGATGATTGGCGGCCTCGCGAGCGAGCGCATGGGGTATCGCGCGCAGGCGGCGGCGAGTGTGCGGGAGAGTTTGGCAGGACCGCAAACAATCGCCGGTGTAGTCGCGACCCGGCGCTGCACGCTGACTAGCGAAAAGACGATTGAAAAGGAAAAAGTAAAAACAGTCGAACGATCCGACGCAGTTACGGTGCTCATGGCGCTGCCTCAATCGGCGCGGTGGACAACAACCAGCAAAATCGAGGCGCGGTATCGTGGCCTCTACAAAGTAAATTCATTCGGCCTAGACGTGAAGAGCCGGATTGAATGGTCAAACTTGAAGCCGCTCGCGGTTCCTCAGTTCAAAGCCCCTGTCGTGGCCGTCAGCTGCGAAGATCCGCAGATCGAGTTTGCTGTGAGTGACCCGCGTGGCGTGCGCAATGTAACGCTCCAAAGTGCTACAGGCGCGTTGGTTGTCCAACCCGGTAGCCATCCAGAAGTTTTTAGAAATGGCTTTGCCGCGCCGTTGCCGATGACGGCCACGACGCTCGATGCGCCGCTGGCACTTGACCTTTCAATGGGGCTTGTCGGACTGGAGTCGCTGGGATTTGTGCCTTTGGCTGTGGAGAACAGCGTGACGCTCAAGTCGAACTGGCCGCATCCTTCATTTCTCGGTGCATTCTTGCCGAATCCAAATGATCGAAAACCAACAGAAGCGGGATTTGATGTTTCGTGGAACGTTTCGTCGCTGGCATCCAAGGCACGTGCGCAGCTCGTTCAAGGCGCAGCCGTGTGCGACGTTCGCGTGGCTTCGGCGCATGAATCGTGCCTCCAATCCTTCGGCGTGGATTTCATCGACCCAATTAATCCCGCTTCGCTCTCAGACCGCGCAACGAAGTACGGCATTTTGTTCATTGTGTTGACGTTCGCGGGCATCGTCCTCCTCGAAGTGCTTAAAGGGCAAGCGGTACATCCGGTGCAGTATTTGTT
>JAKPSO010000918.1 GCA_029571495.1 Pseudomonadota bacterium | reverse complement strand
GTCTCTGCAGCCGATCGCGGAGAGCGTCACGCTCATTCACCGCCGCGACGAATTCCGCGCAGCGCCAGCGAGCGTGGCGAAGATGAAAGCGCTTTGCGATGCCCATGAGATGATGTATCTCACGGGCCAAGTCACGGGCTTCGAGTCGGAAGAGGGCGTTCTAAAAGAAGTCAAAGTGACGAGCTTGGACGGCGTGACGCGTCGTTTGCCACTCGACAATCTCCTCGCGTTCTTCGGCCTATCTCCACGTCTCGGCCCGATCGCCGAATGGGGCCTCGACATCGAACGCCGCCAAGTCAAGGTTGACACGGAAAAGTTTGAGACCAGTATTCCCGGCATCTTCGCGGTGGGCGACATCAACACTTATCCCGGCAAGAAAAAGCTCATCCTCTCAGGCTTCCACGAAGCCGCGCTCGCCGCCTTCGGCTCCGCGAAGTACATCTTCCCGGACAAAAAAGTGTCGCTGCAATACACAACGACAAGCACCAAGCTGCACACCGTTCTCGGCGTTGAATCGCCGGTGTTTGACTAACGGAAACGCTGGGCGCGACGAATGCGTCGCACCGCAGCGGCGCACGCGAAATAGCCGTATGACTTTTCGCTGGAACCGTTTACAGCGCTTGATTGCAGTCCGATAAGGCCACTTGTCGACTTGTTGCCTTTGTGCGCCTTATCGACCGCTGCACGGTCGTTTCGGCTAAAAAACTGTCTCGCTTTGGATGGATTCGATCGTTGGCGTCAGAAACGCTCGCAGTCGCGTGACGAGCGCCGCCTCTTAGGCTTCGCCGCGCTTGGTTGTGAAAGCGATGCCCGCTGATTCGAGTATGTCCTTCGGCAATACGCCGCCGGCGCAGACGATCACGTCGTCATTGGCGATGGACTTACGTCCGTTAGGTGACAGCAATTCCACGCGGTCCTGCGCTATCGCTTTGATCTCCGATTGCAACATGAGCCGAACTTTGCCGTCGCGCGCGGCGCTGGCCAGAGCTTCGAGATTTTTCGGTTTCGCGCGGGAGATGGAGTCGCCGCGATAGCTTAGGCCTGCGTTCGCTCCAGCGTCGGCCACCGCGAGCGCAGCCTCCACCGCAGAGTCGCCACCGCCCACGATGAGCACGTTGCGGCCCATGTATTGTTCCGGCTCGGTGAGGCGATAGACCACCTTCGACTGTTCTTCGCCGTCGACGCCCAGTTTGCGCGGTGTGCCACGGCGGCCGATTGCAAGTAGTACGCGAGCGGTGCTGAAATTTTGTGTCGGTGAATGGATGACAAATCCATCCGACACCTTGGTGAGTCGGTGCATAGGCTGCGAAAACTCAACCCGAAGTTTCTGGCTCTCGTGAATGTGTTGCCAAGTTTCGAGGAGTTCCTCTTTCGATACTTCCCCCAACTTGAGCTTGCCCACGAGCGGTAGGTTCACCGGCGCAGTCATTACGACTTTGCGCCGCGGGTAGTGAAACACCGTCCCGCCGAGCGCCGCTTCCTGTTCGAGCACTACATAGCGAAGGCCCATCGACTTCGCCGTGAGTGCCGCGGCGATGCCGGCGGGGCCCGCACCGACAATGACCACGTCCCAGTCAAATTCTTTGGCGCGTTTCGCCGCTGATTTCAGCGATTCGCTGATCGATCCAATCGCCTGACAGCCTTGTTCGGCGGCCTTTCGAATGAGTCCCATGCCGCCGAGTTCGCCAGCGATGAATATGCCGCTGACGTTGCTCTCGAAGTTGGGTTTGACGTTTGGGATGTCAACACCGCGTCGCTCCGTTCCGAACACGAGCTTGATTGCCGAAAAAGAACAGGCGGCCATGCACGCGCCGTGTCCAATGCACGATGCCGGGTCCACCAAAACGGCGCGATTATCGATAAGCCCTAGGGCTTTTTCCGGACAGGCCTTCACGCACGAACCCGATCCGATGCATGCCAGAGGGTCAATGACCGGGTGCAGCGACGGAGGCTCGGTGCGCCCCTGTTTGATGGCCTCCACCTGCACCGACACATGCTCCTTTCGCGAGCGCTGACGCATCACGACGTAAACGCTGGCGATGACGATGAGTGGGACGACGTAGAGGAGCGAAAGGTCCAAAGCGGGCTTTGCGATGCGAGTGACTAGAGCAAAATGGTAATCCGCGCACCCTGAAAGGCGCCTGAATCCAAATACATTTTGGGGTGGACACGCACCGACCATGACGCAAATCAGACGAGCGGGCGAATGCAGCAGCGTACATTCTCGCTTCAGCCGGGATTAAGCTCGCTCCGCTGTAATGCTCTGTGGTTCGCCGTGGATAATTGGTTACTTGCCCCAAAGGATATCGCTCACCGATGAGAATTCTGCTCGTAGAAGACGATGCCGCGTTAGCCGGCGCCCTCGAATCGTTTTTACGCGCCAATGATTTTGTGGTTGATGTCGCGGCGACGTTGGCAGCGGCGAAACTCGCATTGCCGCTCGCCGAATGGGGCGCGGTGCTTCTTGATCTGCACCTGCCAGACGGCGATGGTCTCGATCTTTTACCTGTCGTGCGCCGGCGTTTTCCGGATGCGACAGTGATCATCTTGACGGCGCGTGACCTCATTTCAGATCGCGTTCGCGGCCTCGATGCGGGTGCTGACGACTACCTTGTCAAGCCCTTTGACCCGGAAGAACTGCTCGCTCGTTTGCGCGCGGTGGAACGACGGCGATTCAGCGGCACCAGCTCAGTGATTACCGTTGGCGACATCGTCGTCGATTTGGCGCGCAGTTACGTCACGGTGCGCGGAAATCCCGTTGTGCTCACCGCAAAAGAGTGGACATTGCTCCGCGTCTTTGCCGCGCGGCCTGACCGAGTGCATTCGAAAGCCGCCCTCTCAAGCGCCCTGTACGGGTTCGACGACGAGATTGGCAGTAACACCCTTGAAGTGTTCATTAGCCACTTGCGCACGAAGCTCGGCAAGAACTGCATTCAAACGCTGCGAGGACAAGGCTATCGCTTGACCGGAGACAGCGATTGACGATTTTCAAGCGTGGCAGCATCTCGCAGCGATTAACGCGCGACTTGTCGCTGTGGCTTGGACTCATGTGGATCGTGATGAGCATCGGTGTCACCTACTACGTCCAAGAAGAAATTGAAGAGGCGTACGACGACTCGCTTCGGACGAGCGCGCAGCGATTACTCGAACTAGCGACGCACGAGGTCGATGAAATTCCGACCTTCTTTAGCGCGACGCCGGAAATGCCGATGGTCGGTGCCAAGGCCGCAATTCCTGCTGAGCATCTCGCCGTCCCCAGTCTGACCTATCAAATCGTCTCGACGACCGGCAAGGTCATTCTGCGTTCAAAAGACGCGCCGGATGAACCGATGTTGGGCAGTAACGCGACGTACGGCTTTGCTCAGACACCGGCGTGGCGCGTCTTCACGTTGCGCCACGCGTCAGCGCCGCTACGCATTCACGTTGCCGATTCGCGGGCGCATCGCCGCGAAGAGTTGATTAGCGTGTGGTTGTGGACACTGCTGCCACTCTTAGCGGTGTTTCCGGGCATTGCTTGGGTCATCCGCCGTGTGACGAAACACTCGCTCGCGCCCGTTGAAAGTTTAGTTTCAGAGATTGCCAAGCGTGGCGTCACCAACATGAGTCCCGTGGGCGGCACCGAGTTGCCACCCGAAATGCAAATGATCTGTGACAGTACCAATCATTTGCTCACGCGTCTAAAGAGCGCGCTCGAGATTGAGAGATCGCTTGCCGCGAACGCGGCACACGAACTGCGCACGCCGCTCGCCACGGCGCGCTTGCGACTCGCGAACGCGCTGGATCATTCATTGCCGCAAACCGCCCGTCTGGCGATGGACGAGGCGGCGGCTTCGTTGGAGCGCTTAGCGCGACGCGCCGAAAAATTGTTGCAAATGTCGCGCGCGGAGTCGTCCGCGGCACTGGTGCGCGAGAGCGTTGATCTAGGTGCACTGGCTTGCGATGTGGCTGAAGATTTTTGGCGTGATCCAGAAGTCTCAAAGCGCTTGAAGGTACAAATCTCGCGTGATGAACCGATCACGACGCTGGGCGACGCGGACGCGCTGGCGTTGGCCCTGCGCAATCTCATCGAGAACGCGCTTCGATATGCGCCCGGTGCTTCGATTAAAGTGAAGGTCATGGAGCCCGCTGTCATCATCGTACGTGACCTTGGTCCTGGCGTGGATGCGGCGACCCTTGAGGTCATCACGACGCGCCATGTGCGTCGCTCCAACAACCATGGGGGATACGGTCTAGGATTGTCGATCGTTAATACCGTGGTAGAGCGACACTCGGGCAAGATGCGACTTTTTTCTCCAGCGCCGGGTCACTCCAAAGGCTTTGCAGTAGCGCTTTCCTTTAAGGCCGAAGGTGAACCGAACAGGACCGAGGGCGATTCGCGTGCGCGCGATCCTGGAGACAGTCCCTCTACGACAGCCATGGGCCCACAAGCTTAAGGTCAGTTTCAGTTTCGCCACGCACAATTCCACCATCTCAAAGAGGGTTGGAATGTCAGGTGCTACTCGGGCGACGCGAAGAAGTATTCACTAACCAAAGCCACGAAACTGGCCTCGCGGCTGCGGCGTGGTGTCGGTCCGCGTGTGAAGTGTTCTTCGGTTCGGCAAGTTTCCGGGTGGCTCAGCCATGACCACACCGACTAACGCTAGCGCGCCGGCCACCGTGCCAGGCGCTCCGATCGCCACAACGTCGCACGGCGGTTTTCGCGTGCTTCTGTGGACCGTTGGTGTTGGCGCGATAGCTTGGGTGCTTTACCGACTGGCGCTGCTGCCGCAGCTAGCGGCTTCTACGGGCGCGGGGTATTACATCGGAATTGTTGGCGCGAGCTTGATGCTTCTGCTCTTCACCTACCCGTTGTTCAAACGTGTGCAGGCGGTTCGATCCATTGGGTCGGCGAAGTTTTGGTTTCGCTTGCATATGGTCTGCGGGCTTGCTGGCCCGGCGTTCATCATCGTCCATTCGGGCCTGCAGATGCGCTCTCTCAATGCCGCGTGGGCGTTTTGGAGCATGGTGGTTGTGGCGACGAGTGGCGTCATCGGACGCTTTCTCTACCGCAGTATTCACCGGGGGATGCATGGCGAACTCGAAACGGCACAGTCGCTCGCCATCGCGGTGACGGAGGCTTCACGAAGCGTTGACAAGATCGTCCCAAGAGACGCCGCTGTGTCGCAAGAAATCGCGGCCTATGCGAAACGCTGCGAGTACCTCGCGAATGCGCCGGCGCTGGCTTCCGCCGCGGCGCTTACGCTACCGCTGTCGCGGTTCGTGCTGCAACGCCACGTCCGTGCCACGCTCAAGCATGCGGAATTGTCGCCGGAGCGCAGTATCGCCAAGCGTCGCCTGATGGAACAGTACCTCGGGGCGAATCAACGTTATGCGCAGTTTGCGCTGTTTCGACGCCTCTTTTCGTTGTGGCATGTCGCACACGTTCCCTTCGTGGTGACGCTCGTGTTGGCGACGATCGCCCACATCGTCGCGGTGCACTTGTATTGATGCGAATCGTCCATGAGATTTTTTTGCGCTGTTTGCTGGTCGCGTTGTGTGGAGTGGGTGCGATGCTAGTCGCCTGCAACGCGGCGTCCGCGCAAAACCTTGAGACCGCATTGATGCCGGGACAGGTTATTCGCGCCCATGCCAAGGTCGAGGAAGAGTGCAAAAAATGCCACGTTCCGTTTG
>JAKPSO010000890.1 GCA_029571495.1 Pseudomonadota bacterium | reverse complement strand
GCGTCCACGCAGCCGCGCCAAATCTCCGCGAGGTAGGCGCTCGAATACAACGTGAGGCACACCGACGCCGCGATCCACGGCGACACACTCACGCCGAGCGCGGCGATACCGAAGAACGCGAGAAAGAGTTGGATCAGTAGCGGCGTGCCCTGGAACACCTGCACGTAACCACCGACGAGTTTGCCCGCGACGCGACCACCGCCGATGCGCGCGTAAAGCAGAAGCAAACCCACGATGCCGCCGCCGAGGAAGGCCACGAGCGAGAGCGCGACCGTCCAGCGCACGGACATCAGCAAATTGCGCGCGATGTCCCAGAGGGAGAACTCAACCATTGCGTGCTCCACGGTTTGCGTGGATGGCAAGGCATTGTTTCATCGCACGCCCGCCTTTGCGGAAGCGCCAAACAAGAAGCGCGGCCCGATCCATGTGAGCACGTGGCGTACCGCAATAGCGAGCAATAAGTAGATCGCACCGGCGATGATGAAACTCTCGAACGCACGGAAGTTGCGGCTCTGAATCAGGTTCGCCGCGTAGCTCAATTCTTCGGTGGAGATTTGCCCACACACAGCGGAACCAAGCATCACGATGATGATTTGGCTCACCATCGCGGGCCACACTTTGGCGAGAGCGGGCGGCAGCACCACCAGCCGAAACATCTGCATGCGTCCGAGACCGAGCGCCTTGGCCGCGTCAAACTGACCGCGTGGCGTGGCGTCGAGTCCCGCGCGGACAATTTCCGCGGCATACGCGCCGAGGTTCACCACCATCGCGATGATGCTCGCGATCTCCGGCGTGAGCTTCACGCCCGCCGCGGGCAAGCCGAAGAAGATGAAGAAGAGTTGCACGATGAACGGCGTGTTGCGGATCAATTCCACATACGTCGCCGCAATCCACGCGAGCGGCTTCGCACCGTACGCACGCATCCATGCGCAGGCCACGCCCACGACGCCGCCGAGCACCGCTGAGAGGGCAGTCAACGCAAGCGTCCACGCCACGCCCTTCGCCAAGAGCGGCCATTGCGCGAGCACGGCTAGGAAGTCGAGTTCGATTTTCATGATGCGATTGCTGTTTCCGCGTCGCTTTTATCGTGGACCGATGACCCGCGGGTCTTCGGACGTTCAAGTACTATTTTTGACGCAGATTACGCAGATTTAACGCAGATTTACGCAGATCGTTGATACAAATTTATCGAGCAACTCGGAAGAGTCAATCAGCGGCAATCAGCGTTAAATCTGCGTAATCTGCGTCAAAATAAATGCGTTCCAAACCGTAATATCGGTGTATTGACGCGGCACTCACTTCCCTAACGAGACGTGGAGCGACGCGCGCCGCTTAGTTCGGCAACTCACCCGCTGGGCGACCGAGCCACTTTTGCGCCATTTTGTCTAGGTCGCCGGCGGCCTTCGCGGCGGCGATGATCTCGTTAACTTTCAAGCGCAATTTGTCTTCGCCCTTGCCTACGCCGATAAAGTTTGGCGAATCTTTGAGCAGCAATTTGTACTCAGCCGAGAGGTTGGGGTTGCGCGCCATCATGTTGCCCGCAACTGAGGCGCCGGTCGCCAACAGCACCGTTTGGCCGGACACAAACGCACTCACGGTCGCGTTGTTGTCTTCAAAGCGCTTGATGTCGACGCCAGCAGGCGCGATCTTCGTGAGTTCCATGTCTTCAATCGCGCCGCGCGTTACGGCGACCGACTTTCCAGCGAGGTCTGCGGCGCTCTTGACGGTCACGTTTTTCGGGCCGAACACGGCTTGAAAAAACGGCGAATAGGCCGCCGTGAAGTCGATCACGCGCTCGCGCTCGGCGTTTTTGCCCAGCGTGGAAATCACGAGGTCGGCTTTCTTCGTTTGCAGGTACGGAATGCGGTTGGCGCTGGTTACCACCACGAGTTCAGTTTTTACGCCGAGCTTCGCGCCGATGTAATTAGCCATATCGACGTCGAGTCCCTGTGGTTTCAAATCGGTCCCGACGAAACCGTACGGCGGGAAGTCCGTCGGAATTGCGATCTTGATTTCTTTGGCCTTGAGGACGTCGTCAAGTGCGTTTTGCGCGGCGCTCGGGGCGCTGGCGATCAGCGCAAACGCACCGAAAGCGGCCAGCAGCGGACGAAACAACAAAGTGAAATGAGGCTTCAAGGGGGTCTCCTGAATATTTGAAAATGGCGGTCAGTGCGGCACAAAGCGCGCTCCTATGACCGAAGTGTGCATCAACGGATAGAGCAATCCGCATGCCTGATCTTAAGAATCAGAACTGGCTTCTACGTGAAATTAACCGTTAGCCAGCGGCCACTGCCGCCACTTGCTCTCGCAGCCAGCGCGCAGGCGCGGCGGTGTGTGTGCGCTCGTGCCAGAGTTGGTAGAACCGCAGCGGCGGGAAGTCGAGCGGCGCGGGCAGCAATTTGATCGGCAGAAACTTTGCGTAATGCGCGGCGAAACGTCGGCCCGTCGTGAACACCAGGTCGGTGGTCATGAGCACATACGGTGCCACGTGAAAGTACGGCAGTGAGACGCGAATGTCGCGCTTGATGCCGAGTTTGTGCAGGTGGTCGTCGATCGCGCCACGTACGCCCCCGGCGTAACGGACAGGTGCTAGGTGTTTCGCGGCAACATAGTCGTCGGGGGTGATGACTTGCTTTCGAGCGAGGGGGTGACGTTCGCCGACCACGCACACCACCTCGTCGTCGAAAAGTGTCGTGGTGCGCAGGTATTCCGGTGGGTTCGGCCAATTGCCGACGACCACATCCAATTCCCCTTCTTCCAGCAAACGCTCGAAGTCAATATCAAGTGAGAGCGAGCGCACGTTGAGTCGCCCATGAGGCACTTTCGCGCGGAATCGATCGATGAGGTTCGAGAGGAAGAACGCGTCGAAATAGTCCGGCGCACCGACACCAAACACGCGCTTCGATTTCAACGGGTCAAACGGCTCGGCTTGCAGGAGGATGCTGTCAATCGCATCAAGCGCAGCGCGCGTCGGCGCGATTAGCCCCTCGGCGCGCTCGGTCGCCGTCATCCCGTTTCGCGTGCGTACGAGGAGATCGTCTCCGGTGATTTCGCGCAGGCGCTTCAGCGCGCTACTCACCGCTGGCTGGGTAATGCCCAAGCGATCCGCCGCGCGGGAAACGCTTTTTTCTTGCAGCACGAAGTAGAGCACGCGCAGCAAGTGGGTGTCGAGTGGTTCTGCCATTTGTATCTCCCTCTGTCCGTTCGCCGAACGCCGCAACACGTCGGACGGCCAGCCCCGCCAGCCGCATGAACGGAGCGGGCTGCGCCCGCCCTACTAATGGTTGGAATAATGCTTAGCTTATCAGCGCGCCGCGCCGCGGCCGCTATAGTCAACAGTTATCGGTCTTTGGATGGGTCATATGGCGAGTGCCTTGCGTTTTTTGCTGAACGGCGAATCGGTTGAACACACCGCGTTCGATCCGCATCAAACGCTCCTGGAATTTTTGCGCGAGCAGCGCCGCCTCACAGGCACCAAAGAGGGCTGTAACGAGGGCGATTGCGGTGCGTGCACCGTCGTTCTCGGCGAGTTGACGCAAGATGGTGCGGGGCGTGACCGCGTTTCGCTCGCTCCGATCAATGCCTG
>JAKPSO010000905.1 GCA_029571495.1 Pseudomonadota bacterium | reverse complement strand
TGCACGGCCGAGTTGAACAACATCAAACGACCGCGTAATTGTGGGCGCGCGGCAGACGTAATCAACGCAGTGACCGGCACAAAGCGGCCGCTCACGAAAATAAAAAAGAGCGCGGAGACGAAGAGCTGCCAAAACATACTCGCGCCGAGCGTGTGCGTGATCAAGATCATCGGCACAATCGAGGCGAGCACCAACCAGTAATACAGCTTTGCGCGCGAGAAGCGATCTGCCATGCTGCCGAACAATGGGCGCGTGAACAGCGTAACGAAACCACCGACGAGATAGAAATACGACAGTTGCGTTTCGCTCATGCCTTCGTTGGCGACGCGCGAGGCAGCGACATACGGAATCACCACCATGCCTGACAAGGTGATGAGCGCGGAGGTGATGAATGCCCACCAGTGATTCGGCTCGCGAAACAACTCCGCGTAGCCCTGCACAAAGCCCGTCGGCTCACCTGCGCGAATGTGACCGCGCATCGATGGAATCATGCGCGCGGCAACCACAAAGAGCGCTGTGCACACCGCTGCGAGTGCGAAGAACGGCGTGTGCCAACCATTGAGACCCGCGACGTAAATTGAGAGCGGCACACCGAGCACCGACGCCAGCGAGAACGACAGCATGAACAACCCCATCGCGCGACCGCGACGCTCGTCAGGCACCAAGTCCCCGATGATCGACATCGCAACGGAGCCTTGCACGCCACCGAACATGCCAGCCACCGTTCGCGCAAGCAGTAGCGCAACAAAATTAGGCGCCACCGCGCAACCCAAGGTGCCGACGATAAGGCCCGCGTAGACCAAAAGAAGCGCGTGCTTGCGGTCAAAGCGATCCGCAATAGACGCCATCAAGAGCGATGAAAACCCCGCGGCGAACGCGTACGCCGACACCAGCAAGCCAAACTGCGACGTGGTGATGGCAAACGCCTTGATCAGATGCGGTGCGAGCGGCATCATGATCATGAAGTCGAGCACGTTGGTGAACCCCATCATCATCAAGACGATGAGGATCTGGCGTTCGCGTTTGGGGGTTTGCAATGAAACGGGCATAAAAAAGGGGTGGATCGAGCCACAAAGGCTGTCACGCACCCCATCGGCAAACCTCGATTTTACGGGGTTTGCGTTATTTGACTTTGCTAAAGTCGCCAGCGACGAAAGACGACATTGCGCCGAGTTTGACGTACTTTTTGAGTACCGCGTCGATATCGGCTTTGGTGAGTTTGCTGATGCGCGACTCTAGTGTTTCGACGAAATCAAAACCGCGATTGGCGTCGGTCAGCGCGACGATCTGAGCCGCGAGCGTCGCATCTTGCGCGCGACGAACGGCCCGTTGGTCGAGAAGCGATTGCTGCTGCTCCGCGAATTCCTTTTCCGTCAGTTCGCCGCTGAGTAGCTTTTGCAATTCGTCCTTGAGCGCCGCCTCCGCTTTCGCGGCGTTTTGCGGATTGGCAATGAAGCCGAAGGTCCAGGAGCCGTTGGTGCCGAACGTGGGAATAGCGAGGCTACTGAACACGTCATAGCTGAGGCCTTCTTTTTCCCGCACCCGCAAGAACAAACGCGCGCCACCAGAACCACCGACGATGAAATCAGCAAGCAGCAACGCCGGATAGTCGGCCGCGGTGTCTTGCAGCGGGAAGTTGACGCGCGCAACATACGTCGTGTTTTCTTTGTCGGGCGTCAGAAGTTTTTCATTCTTCACTGCGACAGGTTTGTACTCGCGATTGATGCGTGCGTACGGCGTCGCAAGTTTGCTTTCGCCAAACGTCTTGGCGAGCACGGGCTTGACGCTTGCAGAATCGAAGTCGCCGACAATCGCGAGCGTACTTGCGGACAGTCCGCGCATTTGGCGTGCGTAGGCAACAACTTGCTCGCGCGTCACGGCACGCAAGTCAGCCACGCGCTCTTCGACGGTGGGGATGTAGCGCGCATCACCCTTTGGGTACGGCGAACTGTGGCGCTCCAGCGCCGTGAACGCCACGCGCTCAGGGTCCTTGGCGGATTCTTCGATGCCGGTGATTATTTCTTTGCGCACGAGCTCGAGCTCGTCGGCGGGGAACGTGGCCGTGGCATAAACCTGCGCGATGAAGGCGACGACGTCGTTGAGATATTGCTTCTTCGTTTGTAGCGCGCCGCCGCTTAGCCCGATGCCGCCCGAGGTGCGCAGTGCATCAAGCCTGTCGTGAATTTGTTGCCGTGTGAGCCCATCAGCGCCACGCATCAATATCGCGTTGGCGAGCGCGTCGACGGCGCTCTTTCCAGCGCGCGACTTTTCGTCGCCATAGCCAATGCGCAGCGCGAGCTGCACCGTTGCGCCGCGCGTTTGTTTCGGCAGCAGCACCACTTTGAGACCGTTGGCCAGCGTGTAGCGCTCGCTGCGCTTGATGATGTTTGCGGGCGCGGTGTCGAAGACTTCGCCCTCGCTGAGGCTCGCGTCGCCTTTGTAATCGGCGAGAAGCGCTGAGAGGTCGGGGCGTGCGGGCATTTCGGCACGATCAGGTTTGTCGGTCGGAACAAAGCGCCCGAGCGTTCGGTTTTGCGGTTTGAAGTAAGCCTTCGCAACGCGCTCAACGTCTGCCAGCGTGACCCTTGAGATGCGATCGCGTTGAAAGAAGAAGAAGCGCCAATCGCCCATCGCGATTGCCTCGGAAAGCGCAACCGAGAAGCGCCCGCTGTCGGCGACAGTTTCTTCGTAACCCTTCGAGAGTTGAAGTTTGACGCGAGAGAGTTCTTCTTCGGTGAATGGCTTGCCGCCCGCAGATTCGATGACCGACAGCATCACGTCGCGCGCCTTGTCGATCGATTGCGTCTTGTTCAAAATCGCCCAGAAGCCCATGAGCGACGGATCGAACATCACGTCGCTTTCGCTATCGACGTTCACCGCCAGCTCGCTCTTGACGAGCGCCTGATACAAGCGGCCCGCAGGCTCGGAAGTCATGAGCCCCATGAACACTTGCAATGCCGCAGAGTCGGGATGTGCCGCGGCTGGCACGCGATACGCCGGGAACAAAATTTGACTGTCGCCGACGCGACGAAGCGTCACTTCGCGCTCGCCATCCTGCGTCGGCTCGACGGTCCAAAGTGTCGGCGGCTTGCGTGCGGGACGCGGAATTTTGCCGAAGTTTTCCGCGATCATCGCGAGTGTTTTGGCGCGATCGATCTTGCCGGAAACGAGCAACACGGCGTTGTCGGGCTGGTAATACATGCGATAAAACGCGCGCAGATTTTCGATACCGACGTTTTCAATGTCGCTGCGGTTGCCGATCGTGGAATTGCCGTAGTTGTGCCATGGGAACGCGGCGGCGAAGACCTTCGCATAAAGGATGCCTTGCGGCCGGTTTTCACCCATTTCGAACTCGTTGCGAACCACCGTCATTTCAGTGTCGAGCTCTTCGCGCAGGATATTGGAGTTCACCATGCGGTCAGCTTCCATTTCCAACGCCCACTTGAGGTTCGCGTCATTGGCGGCGAACGCTTCGTAGTAGTTGGTGCGATCAAACCAGGTCGAGCCGTTGTTGATGAATCCGCGATTGGCCATGTCTTGCCAGAGCTTGGGGTACCTCGGCGTGGACTTAAAAAGCATGTGCTCAAGCAAATGTGCCATGCCTGTTTCGCCGTAGCCTTCGTGCCGTGAGCCCACTAGGTAGGTCACGTTGACCGTCATCTTTGGGCTCGACGCATCGGGAAACAGCAACACACGCAAACCGTTCGATTTCAGTGTGTATTCGCTGATGCCTTCAACCGAGGCGCCGACCGTGAAGGCGTCGTTCACCGGGGTCGTAGCGGTCTGCGCTTGCGCTGCGGGCTGCGTGAGCGTGAGCGTGAGCGTGAGCACGCACAGCGTGACGCTAAGGACTCGCGCAGTGGCTTTGAAAACTGGGTTTGCATTCATGAGGTGAAGC
>JAKPSO010000895.1 GCA_029571495.1 Pseudomonadota bacterium | reverse complement strand
CCTACTAGGCAATTGCTACGTGCCGCGCTTGACCGCGGCGATCTTTTGTTTCATTGCGCAAATTTCACCGTCAGCAGTGTGCTCAGGGCCTTGTGCGAATTCGACAATTTCGAAGTCACGCGATACGTGGGCGATGAGTTCTTCGGATCGCAGCAAAAAATCAGGTCGCGACGGTTTGCCATATTTCTCGTTTCCGTCCATGAACGTCTCGTAAAGCAAAACGCCGCCGGGGCGAATGCAATCGAGAAGCGTCGCGAGTGTTGGTCGCCACAGGTAGTTGCAGACAATCACCGCATCGAACGAGTCCGCGCCGTAAGGCCATGCATCATTTTCCAAATCACGAAGTTCAGCCGTGATGTTGGACACGTCAGCAAACGATGCAAGTGCGGCGGCGTCACGATCAACGGCGGTGACACGCGCGCCGCGCTCAGCGAAATATTTCGCGTGACGACCATAGCCGCAGGCGACGTCGAGTAGCGTCGCGCCAGCGGGTACGAGATGCGCATGCGAGACGAACCATGCGCTCGGTTGGGACTGCTCATGTGCCACGGCTCTACCCCTCTGTCGGCGCTGCCGACGTCTCCCCTACTACGCAGGGGAGACATGAGCGGTCACACCGACCGCAACTCGCAAAGGGAAAACGCCACTGCCTCCCCTGCGAAGTAGGGGAGGTGCCGCGCAGCGACGGAGGGGTCATCGGCCGTTCACATCAACGCGCGTTGTTCGCATCAACCACTGCAAGCGCGGCCATATTCACAATGCGGCGCACGGTGGCGCTTGGCGTGAGGATGTGCACGGGTTTGGCGCAACCGAGCAAAATCGGGCCGATGGCCACGTTGTTGCCAGCGCTGGTTTTTAGCAGGTTGTACGCGATATTCGCTGCGTCGATATTCGGGAAGACGAGCAAATTGGCCGAACCAGAAAGATGCGAATCGATCAGGCCCTTGCGCATTTCTTCGTCGAGCGCGGAGTCGCCATGCATTTCGCCGTCGACTTCGAGCTTCGGCTCGCGTTTGCGAATGATTGTGAGTGCGTCGCGCATCTTCACGGCCGACGGCGCATTCGAAGTGCCGAAGTTGGAGTGCGACAACAGTGCAACCTTCGGCGTGATACCGAAGCGGCGGAGCTCTTCTGCCGCCATCACCGTGATCTCGGCCAACTGCTCAGCGGTCGGGTCGTAGTTCACGTGCGTGTCGACGAGGAATAGCAAGCGGCCCGGCAACATCAAGCCGTTCATCGCAGCGTACTCATGCGCGCCCTTGCGCAGGCCGAGCACCTGGTCGATGTAGCGAAGATGAATGTCATGCGTCCCGTAGGTGCCACAGATCATGGCGTCGGCGTCACCACGGCGCACCATCATCGCGCCGATGAGCGAGAGACGACGACGCATCTCGATCTTCGCGAGCTGCTGGTTAACACCGCTGCGCTGCGTCAACCGCAAATACTCCTGCCAGTAGTCGCGGTACCGTGAATCGCTCTCGGGATTGATGAGTTCAATGTCGACACCGGGGCGCATGCGCAATCCGAAGCGCTCCAAGCGCTTCTCGAACACCGCCGGACGCGCGATGACAATCGGTTTGCAGATGCGCTCGTCGATGATGACCTGCACTGCACGCATCACGCGCTCTTCTTCGCCTTCACAGAACACAACGCGGCGCGGTTGTTTGCGCGCAGCGTCGAAGATCGGCTTCATGACAGCGCCGGAGTGATACACAAACTGCGCGAGCTGTTGCTTATAGGCGTCGAAGTCCTTAATCGGGCGCGCGGCAACGCCGGAGTCCATCGCGGCCTTGGCCACCGCTGGCGCGATGCGCACGATGAGGCGCGGGTCAAACGGTTTTGGAATCAAGTATTCCCGGCCAAACGACAGCGCGGTGCTGTCGCCGTAGGCGGCAGCGACTTGGTCGTTTTGTTCGGCCATCGCGAGGTCCGCGATCGCCTTCACTGCCGCGACCTTCATCGCTTCGTTCACGGTCGTCGCGCCAACATCAAGCGCGCCGCGGAAGATAAACGGGAAGCAGAGTACGTTGTTGACCTGATTCGGGTAATCGCTTCGACCCGTCGCGATGATCGCGTCGGGACGCGCAGCCTTGGCGAGGTCGGGCAATATCTCGGGTTCAGGATTCGCAAGCGCAAGAATAAGTGGATCTTTCGACATCTTGCCGAGCCATTCCGGCTTCAGCACTTTTCCTGCGGACAAACCCAAGAAGACGTCAGCGTTATCGAGCAACTGGTCGAGCGTACGAAATTCGGTCTTCTTCGCGTAACGCGCCTTGTTGTCGTCCATCTCCTCGACACGACCTGCATAGACCACGCCTTTGATGTCTGACACCCAAATGTTCTCAATCTTGATGCCAATTGCGACCAGCATGTCCAGGCACGCCAACGCCGCCGCGCCAGCACCCGATACGACGAGCTTGACGTCTTCCGGCTTCTTGCCGACGACGCGCAACCCGTTGGTCACCGCTGCGCCAACGATGATCGCGGTGCCGTGTTGGTCATCGTGGAAGACCGGAATCTTCATGCGCTCGCGAAGCTTCTTCTCGACGTAGAAGCATTCCGGCGCCTTGATGTCTTCAAGGTTGATGCCGCCAAACGTAGGTTCCAGCGCCGCGATGTGCTCGACGAGCTTGTCAGGGTCAGCCTCGTTTAACTCGATGTCGAAGCAATCGATGCCCGCAAACTTTTTGAACAGAACCGCCTTGCCTTCCATCACCGGCTTCGCAGCCGCTGGTCCGATGTTTCCAAGGCCAAGCACCGCTGTGCCGTTCGTCACCACGCCGACCAAATTTCCGCGCGCAGTGAGGTTGTAAGACTCAGCCGGGTCGCGCACGATTTCTTCACAGGCGAATGCGACGCCAGGCGAGTACGCCAACGCCAAATCGCGCTGGTTGGTCATCGTTTTCGTCGCGGCAATTTCGAGCTTGCCGGGACGCGGGCTGCGGTGATATTCGAGCGCAGCTTCCTTGAGCGTCTGTGGCGCCTTATTGGTCTCTGACATGGGTGGTTCCGCCTTATTTCATATCGTGGAAGTTATTTCCGAATATTATTATTGTTCGCTGTCGGTTTGCTAACGTGGCCATGCCGTTCGCGCATGGCGTCATTACGTATCGCATCGTACAAGTGTCGCTCAATATTGAGCGCGGGCAAGCGCATAACGCCTATAAAGCGCGAAAATTGAAGGCTACGCTGTGTGCGCACGATACGTACGCGTTCCAGCTCGCAACAACATTGGTTTCGAAAGCACTCATGAGCAACATCTCCGCACATCTCGCAAACACCAACGTCGGCCATTACGTCGGCGGCATCCTCGTCGCCGGCAATTCCGGCCGCTATCAAGATGTGTACAACCCGGCGACTGGCGCCGTAGCCCGCAAAGTCGCATTGGCGAACGAAGACGAAGTTGACGCGGCCGTCAAGGCCGCCGCCGCCGCCTTCCCCGCCTGGGCCGACACGCCGCCGATTCGCCGTGCCCGCGTGATCTTCAAGTTCTTGGAGCTCCTCAACCAACACAAAGACGCGCTCGCCGCCGCAATCACGGCCGAGCACGGGAAGGTCTTCACAGACGCCCAAGGCGAAGTTTCGCGCGCGATCGACGTCGTCGAGTTCGCCTGCGGCATCCCGCAACTCCTGAAGGGTGATTACACCGATCAAGTCTCGACCGGGATCGATAACTGGACGCTGCGCCAGCCGCTGGGCGTTGTGGCGGGCATTACGCCGTTTAACTTTCCGTGCATGGTGCCGGGCTGGATGTTCCCGGTTGCGATTGCCTGTGGCAACGCGTTCATTTTGAAGCCCTCGCCGACTGACCCAACGCCAGCGCTGATGATGGCCGACCTGTGGAAGCAAGCCGGTTTGCCAGACGGCATCTACAACGTGGTGCAAGGTGACAAGGTCGCGGTCGACGCCTTGCTCGCTCATCCCGATGTGCGTGCAATTTCGTTCGTCGGTTCAACGCCGATTGCGAACTACATCTACGAAACCGGCGCACGCAACGGCAAGCGCGTACAGGCGCTCGGCGGCGCGAAAAATCACATGGTCGTGATGCCCGACGCGGACATCGATCAAGTCGTCGATGCGCTGATTGGATCAGCGTATGGCTCGGCGGGCGAGCGCTGTATGGCGATCAGTGTGGCAGTGCTCGTGGGCGACGCAGCCGACAAGATCATGCCGAAGCTCATTGAGCGCACGAAGACGTTGAAGATCAAAAACGGAGTGGAACTCGACGCCGAAATGGGCCCAATCGTCACCGGCGCAGCACTCGCGCGCATCACGGGCTATATCGAAGACGGCGTGAAGTCTGGCGCGAATTTACTCGTCGACGGCCGCGGCTTCAAGGTGCCCGGCCACGAGCAAGGCTTCTGGCTTGGCGGTACGTTGTTCGACAACGTGACGCCCGACATGCGTATCT